>JAOAQY010000046.1 GCA_025210965.1 Tissierellales bacterium | reverse complement strand
TTTATTAACATAAGTCTTTTGATTATAAGTATTAAAAAGCCTAAAATATGTGATATCGGTTCTAAAAAAAGTAGGGTAATAGCAATGTTGCCAGCGTTTCTATCTGGTTTTGCATGTTGTGCACCAACATTTGTAATTTTATGGGTAAGCGTTTTTGGAGGGGTTGCAACGGCTTTTTTGGTAATTGCTAGATGGGCATTACCATTTTCAATATTATTGCTAAGTGTTGGAGCAATTCAAGGAATTAGAAAATTGAACATTTAGTATAAAATAATCGTATTTGTAAAATATATGACTTTGAAAATTATAAATGTTCAACTTTTTAGTAGTGGGAGTATGTTATGTGAAATGGGTATACATAAACTATAGCTGGAGGTATGTATATGAAAAAAATTTGTATTACTATGATTTGTATTATTCTGCTTATTAGTTTATGTAAAAATGTTCAAGCTGAAAATGATTTGGTGGATGTCTTATTGTTAAATTCTTATCATGATGGATATGAGTGGAGCAATGATACCAAACAAGGTGTAAAAGAGATGCTAGATGAGGGTAAAGCTGAATATCATTTTCGAATAGAGCACATGGATACCAAAAATATAAGTACTGATGCTTATATGGAAGAGTTAGTTAAGCTTTATAAGGTTAAGTATGATAAGGATGAATTTGAAATAATAATTGCAGCAGATGATAATGCACTTAAATTTTTATTGAAATATAGGGATGAACTATTTGATAAAACTCCGGTGTTTTTTTGCGGAGTAAATACTTTAGCAACTCATGATTTATCGGGGGCAGATAATTTTTATGGTGTAGTTGAAAAGCACTCTATATCGCAAACAGTTGAGATTGCTATGAAATTAAATAGTAATTTGAAAAATGTATATTTAGTGGTTGATGATTCTATAACTGGGAGAGCAACTAAGAAAGATGCTTATTCTGATATGGAATATTTGAAAGATACCATAAATTTCAAAGTGGTGGAAGAACGGTCATTTGAAGAAATAGTAGAATTTGTAAAGCGATTGGATTTGAAAAATAGTATAGTAATACAGTCATATTTTGTGATTGATAAAGATGGATCTACATATCCACTCGACTATACAGCGCGAAGATTAATTGAGAGTTCAAGTGTTCCTGTTTTTGGAATATTTTCATTTGGGTTTGGTGAGGGAAGTGTTGGAGGTAAATTTGTTGAAGGTTATACACAGGGGCAGAGAGTTGCTAGAATGGTTAATGAATATGTAGAAAATGGATCTATAAGTGGAGATAGATTCATAATTGATGAAAGCTTTAACAGGTATTATTTTGATTATAATGTTATTAAAAAATTTAATTACAATACAGATTTATTGCCTAATGAAAGCATCATAATTAATGAACCAATATCATTTTATAAACGCCATGAAATAGTTATAAATGTAAGCTTGGGAGTATTAGTGTTGCTAATGATATATGTTTATATATTGAGACGTCAAATATATGTTCAAACAAGTAGAATAGTTGTAACTCAAACTCAGCTTATGGAGTCTGAAAAGATGGCTTCATTGGGACGACTGGTCGCTGGAGTAGCACATGAGGTAAATACTCCTCTTGGAATTGGGGTTTCACTTTCGTCTTTGATAACTAAAGAAACAAATAAGTTAAATAAAAAGCTTGAGGAGCGCACACTATCACAAAAATCGCTGAAGGAAACTCTAGCTAAGATAAATCATAGTTCTGAGCTTATGGAATCAACAATGGAGAGAGCTTCTGAGCTAATACGAAACTTTAAGCAAGTTGCAGTTGATCAAACAGTCGATGAGGAGAGGGATATAGAATTAGGTAGATATATTAAAAATATAATCAGTAGTTTAAATAGTGAACTCAAACAAAAAAATATTAAAATAACTATTAATTCAAAGGAAGAGATAAATATAAATTGTTATACAGGAGCTCTTTATCAAATAATACTTAATTTGGTAATGAATTCATTGAAACATGGATTTGATGGTAGAGATGAAGGAACGATACAAATAGATATAAAAAGAAATTGGCAGGATTATAAGCATATAAAAGGTCCAAGTATAAGTATAATTTATATTGATGATGGCGTGGGTATATCTAAAACGGAACTCAAAAAGATTTATGATCCGTTTTTTACAACGAAGAGAAATAAAGGTGGATCGGGATTGGGACTTAATATAGTTTACAACCTAGTTAATAGAAGACTTAATGGAACAATCAGTTGCCAAAGTTCAGTAAATGAATATACAAAATTTGAAATAGTATTTCCTAATCAAAGCGATAAATATGTATAAATTCGGCTAAGTATTTGAAAATATTATTGTATTATTTATATAATGTTGGTATAATGCACCTAGTTGAGATTGACATGAATTTTTGTTTTAATTTATGTATATTTTTGTGATTGTAGATTGTTTTATATTTGTATTTATTGAAACTAGTTGATTTGCATCTCTTTAAATTTTATGATTGGAGAGATTGTGATGAATGAATTTAGTATCAATACTAGTATCTTTTTTGGAAAAGGTTCTTTAGATAGATTAAAATCTATCAAGGAGAAAAGCGTTCTTATTGTTTGCGATAAATTTATGGAAACATCAGGGATAGCTGATAAAATCAAAGAAAAATTGGAAAATTGTCATGTTACTGTTTTTAGTGATATAGTACCAGATCCATCTGTTGAAGTTGTAGCAGCTGGTATTCAAGTACTAAAAGAATGCAAGGCAGAGGTTATGATTGCTTTAGGTGGAGGTTCTTCTATAGATGGAGCAAAGGCAATTAGAGAGTATGCAAAGCAAACATTAGGTGAAGAATTAATTATTGATGATTTTTATGCGATTCCTACTACGAGTGGAACCGGATCAGAAGTAACTGAGTATGCGGTTATAACAAATAAAGAAGAGAATCTTAAATATGCACTTGCGAATAAAGAGCTTTTGCCAAGTGTTGCTATTTTAGATCCAGAGTTGGTGAAAAGCGTTCCAAAATCTATAACAGCAGATACTGGGATGGATGTAATAACTCATGCACTAGAGGCATATGTATCAACTAATGCAACTGATTTTTCTGATGCGCTTGCAGAAAAAGCCGTTACTATGGCGTTTAGATTTTTGCCTAAAGCATATGAAAATGGCGATGATGATTTAGCAAGAGAGAGATTGCACAATGCATCTTGTTTAGCTGGGATGGCATTTAATGCAGCGGGGCTTGGAATAACGCATAGCTTGGCTCATGCAATTGGTGGGAAATTGCATGTTGCTCATGGAAGAAGCAATGCTATTATACTTCCACATGTAATTGAATTTAATGCTAACCTAGATATGAGTAGTTTCAATTCGAAATGTGAAGTACAAGCAAAGAAATATCAGAGAATAGCTAAATTATTAAATTTACATGCACCTAATGTCCATATTGGTGTTAGCAATTTAATAAAAGCTATAAAAGAACTTCAATGCAAATTGATGATTCCAAAAACGTTTAAAGAACATGGTATTGATGAAGATATGGCTAATGCAGCTAAAGAAGAAATGATAGATGCAGCACTTAAAGATATATGTACAGAAGTGAATCCAAGAATAGCTAAAAGAACGGATTTGCTTGAAATAATGAACAAAATTTTAGGCTAACTATGTTTTGAATCACTCAGCAATGAGTGATTTTTTGGGTTTGTAAAATATAAACAAAAGGGGTTTTGTTGATATGGGAGATGAGCTGTATTCGATCGGGAAAGTAGGAGAAATATGTAAAGTGACAAAAAAGGCACTCAGATATTATGACAAGGTAGGAATATTGTCACCAGAAAAAGTAGCAGGTGGTAGTGGTTATAGGTATTATAGCAAAAAGAACTTATTGTCAGTACCAATAATAAAATACTATAAACAAAGTGGATTTAAATTAGATGAAATGAAAGAGTTTCTAGAAGGTGCTAATTATGACTTTTTAGATAAGAGTTTTAGAAGAAAAATAGATGAATTGACTGAGCTTGATAGAGAGATAAATTTAAAAAGACGATCGCTTAAAGATTGGTATGATCTTATAGTTGAAGCGCAAATGGTTATTGAAAATAATGTTTGTGATGTAGCTATAAAGTATATAAACGATTGCAAGTTGATATATTTAGAGCAGGATTTTAATTATGATTATATGGAGTCTATAATTAATTTAGAATTCAATAATTACGTTGAGTCTATCAACAATGCTATAACAGGGCCAGTAATTCTTAATTTTTCATCATTTAGAGATAAAATAGATGGAAAGTGTGAGAAAGTACGCATTATGCAGCAAGCTATTTTGAAGTGTGAAGAGAGCAAATGTGTTGAATTAAAGGGATGTATGGTTGCATCGTGCTATCATATTGGAACGCATGACACGATAGGAGATACTTATAAGAAAATAGTAGAATGGACAGAAGAAAGAGGTTATGTTTGTTCTAATGAATCATATGAGAGGTATGTGACTGATTATTGGACGACTAAAAGTTCAGATAAATTTGTTACTGAGATTTTAATCGGAGTAAAACGAAAAAACTGATATTTGGAAACCCTTCCCCTAGGGGGAGGGTTTTTATAGAATTTATTTAAAATTTTAGAAAAAAAATGTTTTTGGAATATTCGGGGAAATAATAAGAGATAGAAAATAAGATGAGCATATTTGAATCAAACGATAACATATTCATTTAAATTATTTATGAAGGTGTTTTGAGTTGATTCAAATATGCTTTTTTGTTTGCAAAAAAATAATTTAGGGAAATTTTAAGAATTCATTTTGGAAATTGTGTTGACCTTCCTCTATAGGGCAAACGATATAATCTTGTTTACAAAGGCAAATATTGAGATGGAATCGATTAGTTTTCACTCAAGTATGAATATAAATCAACTTACAATCACAAAACTTAATAATTATCAATCTAGGCATTATTTATTAAATTATAAAAATAAAAAAGAGGGAAGGGGTTTTATTTTATGAGTGAAAATTCAAATGCTGTGAAGCTAGGGAGGAATAGACATAAACCAAGTTCACAAGCTATAGCTGCCAAAAAGAAATTATCAAGCGGCTTTATGAAGAAAGGAATATCTCTTGCATTATTTTCAGGTGTGACATATGGAATCTGGACTGCATGTTTGACTATGGGGATGACAAAAGGTGTTTGGGGAGATTGGTATGGTGCTAATACAGCTGGATTATCAGCTTTTGTAATTGCATACGTATTAGCGGCACTTGGCAATGCTATAAATGATACATGTAGTGCTGTGTGGGCATTGTTATATGCACTTAAAAAAGGAAAATTTGGCGATTTTGTAAGATGCTTAAATAGTAAACCAGGAAGAATTATAATGGTTGCGGCACTTATAGGTGGGCCAGTTGCGGGAACAGCATATGTAATAGCGCTTCAAATGGCGGGATCTATAGTAGTTCCAATATCGGCACTTTGCCCTGCAATAGCAGCTATTCTTGGAAAGATACTTTACAATCAAGAAATCAATAAAAGAATGGCAGTTGGAATATTTATATGTGTTAGTGCAAGTTTCCTTATAGGAAGTACAGGTTTTACTGGCGGAGAAACTTCACCAACTATGTTCCTTGGTATAGGAATTGCAATATTAGCAGCTCTTGGTTGGGGATTTGAAGGATGTGTTGCTGGATATGGTTCTGTTATGGTAGATCCAGAAATTGGTATTTGTATTCGTCAGGTAACATCAGGTATAGCTAACTTATTTATATTGGTACCTATATTTGGAATTTTTGCAGGTGGAATTGATATATCAATAGATTTAGCTACTCAAGCATTTACATCAGGTCCAGCTATGATCTGGTTTGCATTAAGTGGATTGCTTTCAGTTATGACATTTATGACTTGGTATGCTGGAAACAGTATGTGTGGAGCTGGTCTTGGAACAGCTTGTAATGGTACGTACTCATTCTTTGGACCATTATTCTGCTTATTGTTATTAGGCGTATATGGTGGACAAGAAGGTTGGTCATTACCACCAGTTGTTTGGGTTGGAGCAGTGATAATGATGTTTGGTATTTTAACTATATCAATGAATCCATTTGATCTTTTAAAAAGAAATTCAGAGGAGGCATAGAATATATGAAACCACTTAATTATGCAATATTAAAACATTTTACAAAAGTTGATGAGGCAAGTGCAGAAGATGTCATTATAGCACTAAACAAAGAATACAGTTCGTTCAAAGCACTTAATAAAAAAGACGTAATGAATGCGTTAATGACTGCGGAGGCAAATGGTCTTCTTGAAGAAACTGGATTCGAATTAAATAAGAATGACGAATTAGTAGTTTACTATCATGCTCATGCAGAAGGAGCAGAGATAATAAATAAATATATTAGAGACTAAAACATGGGATTCCCCTCTTAGAAGTGAGGGGAATCTTGAATATCAGAATTTGGGAGGAGGATTTCTTGTGAGATATTACGGAAATGAGGCATTAGGTCTTATAGAAACTGTTGGTTTGGTTCCAGCATTAGAGGCAGCGGATAAAATGTTAAAAGCAGCCAATGTAGAATTGATTTCATATGAAAATATAGGGTCGACACTTGTAACTATTATGGTGAAAGGTGATGTTGGAGCAGTAAAGTCAGCAGTTGAAGCTGGAGCAGCAGCAGCGGCTGCGATAGGAACATTGACAGCTAGCAATGTTATGCCACGACCTATTAGTGAAGTTGGAGATATAGTTTCAGTTCACGATATTGATTTGTAGATAGAAAAGAGAGGGGAATGATATACATATGGCTAGATATGAAGCTATAGGATTAATAGAAACATTTGGTTTAGTATTTGCATTAGAAGCTGCAGATGCTATGTGTAAAGCATCAAATGTAGAACTAGTGGGATATGAAAATGTTGCATCTGGTTATATTTCTGTGTTAGTACGTGGGGATGTTGGAGCTTGTAAAACAGCGGTAGAAGCTGGGGTTGCAGCAGTTAATGGAATGGAAGGTGGCAATTTATACAGTTCAGTTGTCATTCCAAGACCACATGAAGACTTAGAAAAAATCATAAAGCGTTATGCTATAGAAAACTTAATACCAACTCAAGAAGGTTAAACTTTTATGAAAAGGAGAGAGTGAAATGAAAATTATAGATAATGATTTACTCTCTATGCAAGAAGCAAGAATTCTAATTGAAAATGCTCATGAAGCACAGCAGAAATTATCTACATTTCCTCAAGAAAAACTTGATGAAATTGTTGCAAGAATGATTGAAGAAATACAAAAGCATTTGAAAGAATTATCTGAGCTATCGGCTGAGGAAACAGAGTATGGGAAAGTTGAAGATAAGTATATAAAAAATAAATTTGTTTGCAAGTATCTCAATGATAGATTGAAATCAATGAAATGTGTTGGGGTTATAGATGAAGATGATATAGGTAAAACACTTAGTATAGGTGTTCCGATGGGAGTAATTGTTGCATTTTGTGCACCGACTAATCCAGTATCTACTACTATATATAAATCACTTATAGCGATAAAATCAGGAAATGCAATTGTATTTTCACCTCATAAGAGATCGCAAAATGTAGTGAAAAGAGCGCTTGAAATACTAATAAGAGCAGCTGAGGGAGTTGGATTACCAGAAGGTGCCCTTGCATATCTTCATACGATAAGTAAAAGTGGTTCAATAGAACTTATGAATCATAAAAACACAGCTCTTATCATGAATACTGGAGTTTCAGAGATGTTAAAAGATTCATATAAATCAGGAAAGCCTGTGATTTATGGTGGAAATGGAAATGGACCCGCATTTATAGAACGTACTGCAGATGTAGTCAAGGCAGTTGATGATATAGTTTGCAGTAAAAGTTTTGATAATGGAGTTGTATCTGCTGCAGAGCAAGCAGTTGTCGTAGATAGCAGTATTGCAAAAGAAGTTGAAATCGAGTTTTTAAATAAGGGCGCATATTTTATGAGTGAAGATGAAGCGGAGAAATTAGCTAAAGTCCTAACGAATAAAGATGGTAGTTTGGATTTAGATATGATTGGAAAAACACCTCAATTTTTGTCAAAGAGAGCTGGATTTTCTGTAAAAGATAATACGAAAATATTGATTTCTAAACAAAAATACGTATCTAAAGATAATTTTTATTCAAAGGAAAAATTATCACCAGTACTAGCATTTTATATAGAAGATGACTGGATGCATGCTTGTGAAAAATGTATAGAGTTATTGCTTACAGAAAAATATGGACATACACTTATAATTCATTCTAAAGATGAGGATGTAATTCGACAATTTGCAATAAAAAAACCAGTTGGAAGAATTCTTGTAAATACGCCAGGGACATTTGGAAGTATGGGTGGAACAACCAACTTATTTCCTTCAATGACTCTTGGGAGTGGATCAGCAGGAAAAGGAATGACATCAGATAATGTATCACCGATGAATTTGATTTATATCAGAAAAGTTGGATACGAAATCAGAGGCGTTGCGGATATGTTTGGTAAAGAAGCATTTACATCGGAGATTGCCGATAAATCAGCGGAGAAAGATAATTACAAGTTACTAGAAGATATATTGAAAAAAATATTGGAAAAATAGAACTATCACATAAATGTGAAATATTAAGAAAGAATGTGAGGTAATAACGTGGATATTAGTGAATTTTCAGCTAAATTTATGGAAGCTACTGAGAATATGTCTGAAGCAGAAAGAGCTAGTTTGATGAAGATGTTTCAAAGTGTTTCAAAAGAAATAACAAAAGAAGAAACTCATACAGAATGTGTTGATTGTGAGAATGATGGAAAGGTACCAACTGGTCTTACAGATCGTTTAGTTAAGATAAAAGAAAATTATTTAAAGCATGTACCATCTATAACTATTCACAGAGCTAAAGCTATTACAAAAATGTCTAAAGAAAATCCTGGAATGCCAAAGGCATTATTGCGCGGGAAATGTTTTAAATATTGTTGTGAAAATGCTCCACTAGTAATTCAAGATCACGAATTAATAGTAGGTGCTCCAAATGGTAAGCCTCGTGCTGGATCATTTTCACCAGATATAGCTTGGAGATGGTTGTCAGATGAGCTTGAAACTATAGCAACTCGTCCTCAAGATCCATTCTATATTTCAGAAGAAGACAAAAAAGTTTTAAGAGATGAGATCTTTCCATATTGGAAAGGTAAATCAGTTGATGAATATTGCGAAGATCAATATAGAGAAGCTGGTGTTTGGGAATTATCGGGAGAGTCATTTGTATCTGATTGTTCATACCATGCAGTAAATGGTGGTGGAGATTCAAATCCAGGTTACGATGTAATTCTTATGAAAAAAGGTATGCTAGATATTATAAGTGAAGCTAATGAGCATTTAGCGAACCTTAGCTACGAAAATCCAGATGATATAGAGAAAATTTATTTCTATAAATCATTAATAGATACAGCAGAAGGGGTTATGATATATGCAAAGCGTATGTCTGATTATGCAGCTGAATTGGCAGCAAAGGAAATAAACCCTAAAAGAAAAGCTGAGCTTTTGAAAATTTCAGAAGTAAATGCTAGAGTACCAGCACATAAGCCAAGTAATTTCTGGGAAGCGATACAATCTGTATGGACTATAGAGTCTCTTTTAGTTGTTGAAGAGAATCAAACGGGAATGTCTATCGGTAGAGTTGACCAGTACATGTATCCTCTATATAAAGCTGACCTTGAGTCAGGTAGAATGAGTGAGTATGAAGCATTTGAATTAGCTAGTTGTATGCTTGTAAAGATGTCGGAAATGATGTGGCTTACTAGTGAAGATGCATCAAAATTCTTTGCAGGATACCAACCATTTGTAAATATGTGTGTGGGTGGAGTTACTAGAGAAGGTAGAGATGCTACTAATGAATTAACTTACTTGCTTATGGATGCGGTTCGTCATGTGAAAATTTATCAGCCATCATTAGCTTGTAGAATTCACAAATCATCTCCAAAGGAATACCTTAAGAAAATCGTAGAAGTTATCAAATCAGGAATGGGATTCCCAGCTTGTCACTTTGATGATGTTCACATAAAGATGATGTTGTCAAAAGGAGTATCTATTGAAGATGCTAGAGACTATTGTTTGATGGGCTGTGTTGAACCACAAAAAGCAGGTAGATTATATCAGTGGACTTCAACAGGATATACTCAGTGGCCAATATGTATAGAACTTGCAATGAATCACGGTGTACCACTTTGGTATGGCAAACCAGTTTGTCCAGATGCTGGAGATTTAGATCAGTTTAAAACATATGAGCAATTTGAAGCGGCAGTAAAAGATCAAATAAAATATATTACTAAGTGGACAAGTGTTGCCACAGTTATTTCTCAGAGAGTACACAAAGAATTAGCTCCAAAACCACTTATGTCAATGATGTATGAGGGTTGTATGGAAAATGCTAGAGGAGTAGAAGCTGGTGGAGCTATGTACAACTTCGGACCTGGTGTAATCTGGAGTGGATTAGCTACTTATACTGACTCTATGGCAGCTATCAAAAAATTAGTATTTGAAGATAAGAAATATACATTAAAAGAAATGAATGAAGCTCTTAAAGCAGATTTTGTTGGTTATGAAAAGCTTAGAAAAGATTGTTTAGATGCTCCAAAGTACGGCAATGATGATGACTATGCAGATTTGATAGCAGCAGACCTAATCAACTTTACAGAGCAAGAACATCGTCAGTACAAGACATTGTACTCAGTTCTTAGCCACGGAACATTGTCTATTTCAAACAATACTCCTTTTGGTCAATTGACAGGAGCTACTGCTAATGGACGTAAAGCTTGGATGCCATTATCAGACGGAATTAGTCCATCACAAGGTGCGGATTATAAAGGACCAACAGCTATTATAAAATCTGTTTCAAAGATGTCTTGTGAAGATATGAATATAGGAATGGTTCACAACTTTAAGTTGATTTCAGGATTGTTAGATACTCCAGAGGGAGAGCAAGGAATTGTAACATTATTACGTAGTGCTTGTGCACTTCAACTTGGAGAAATTCAGTTTAACTATTTAGACAATGAAACTCTTATAGAAGCTCAAAAGCATCCAGAACAATATAGAGATTTGATTGTTAGAGTTGCTGGTTATAGTGCATTCTTTGTTGAGTTGTGTAAGGATGTTCAGGATGAAATCATCAGTAGAACTATGTTAGATCATTTCTAAAACTGATATTAATAGACTCTTTTCTGACCCAAATGGGTCAGAGGAGTCATAATTATGAAGGTAACAAACGGGAGAATAGTGATATGAGTGATAAGAACTTAGGTATACTTGAACGAAAAGCAACAATATTTAATATACAGAAATACAATATGTATGATGGTGACGGAATTCGAACTATAGTGTTTTTTCAAGGATGTCCTCTCAGATGTAAATGGTGTGCAAATCCAGAAGGATTAATGAAAAAGCCTAGAGTTATGGTTAAGACTAATCTATGTGAAAACTGCGGAGCTTGTGCATTAGCATGTCCTGTATCTAAACATATAATTTCAAACGAAACTTTGAAACATGAGGTAGATCACAGTGTAGATTGTATAGGATGCGGAAAGTGTAAAGAGGCTTGTGTAAACTCGGCTATATCTATAGTTGGAGAACAAAAGACAATATCAGAACTTCTAGAAATTATAGAAGAGGACAGAACGTTCTATGAGATGTCAGGTGGAGGAGTTACCCTAAGTGGAGGAGAAGTATTGATGCAACCTGAGGCTGCAATAAGCTTGCTCATGGCTTGTAAGCAAGAAGGAATCAATACTGCTATAGAAACATGTGGGTACACAAAGAAAGAAACAATAGTAAAGGCTGCAGAATTTGTTGATTTATTTCTCTTTGATATAAAGCATTTTGATTCAGATAAACACTACGAACTTACTGGAGTTCGCAATGAGAGAATACTAGAAAATCTTGAAGAACTGCTTAACAAAAAACACAATGTTAAGATTCGAATGCCATTGCTAAAAGATATAAATGATTCTCAGGAAGAGATCGAGAATACTATGCAATTTTTGTCTCAATATAAAGAGTATAAAAATTTCAAAGGTATTGATTTATTGCCATACCACAAGATGGGAGTAAATAAGTATAAACAGCTTGGAATGGAGTATCAAATAGAAGGAGATCCAAGTCTTGCAAAAGAAGATTTGGATAGAATTGAATCGTGGATAAAAAAATATGATTTATTTGCAAAGGTAATAAGACACTAATTAATAGGGTCAAATAAAGAGATGGAAGGTAAGGAGTATGGAAAATTTTTCTGTCAACAATATAGGAAGAATAGTACAGGAGTCAGTGCCGGGAAAGCAAATAACGATAGCTCACGTCATAGCTGCACCTATGAAAGATATATATGAAAGATTGGGTGTAGAGGAAACTGGTGCCATAGGAATACTCACATTGTCACCATTTGAAACGGCTATAATTGCAGCAGATATAGCGACTAAGACATGTGATGTTGAAATTGGTTTTTTGGATAGATTTACTGGATCAGTTCTTATAAGTGGAGATGTACAAAGTGTTGAGACAGCACTTAGAGCAGTCAATGATACTTTGGAAAATTTACTTGGATTTACACCAGCTCCTATTACAAGAACATGAAGAAAAAACGAATAATGGTTATTGGACCTTCTAGATCAGGTAAAACTACCATAGTCAATAAATTAAATAATTATGATGGACCACTTAGGAGAATTCCAGATTTAATTTATGGTGAAAATACAATAGATGTGCCTAGTTCATATATTGAAATTCCATGGATGTATAAACATGTAATAGCAATAGCACAAGATGCATCGTATGTACTAGTACTGATTGATCAATCTAATTGTGAAGAGGTGTATTCTCCAGGGTTTGCAAAATCATTTAAGTGTCCAGTTGTTGGTGTTATAACTAAATGCGATCTAACACCACAAAATAAAGAAAAGTGTAAGAAACAGCTTAAAAATATAGGCGTAGAAGAACCGTATTTTCATATTAGTTTCCCATTAGAAGAAGGATTTGAAGAGCTTCATAATTACTTATTTAGAAAAGTCGAGGTGTAAATGTCAATCATGAAATTTATTACAGAAGAGTATTTGAGAGATTTATATAGAAAAGAAACCTTTAGTAACTATGTCATAGAAGAAGGGCAGCGTCTTACACCTGGAGCTATCCAATATCTAGCAGATAAAAAGATCAAGCTTGTAGATAAAGAAACGGAAAACCATACAAATGAGATTTTAGAGGAAGCAGTTGAAAGTGAAGGGGCTTTAGGTGTTAGTAATTTAAAGAAAAAGATTTGCTTGAAATTGAAATCTACAGAGGCAAAATGCTTGCTTTTAAGTAGTGAAATAGTAAATGCAGATGTTGCATTAGCTCAAAATATTTCCAAACTAGGACATCGTATAAAGGATTTAAAATATATAGTGGAAACTGACGCTAAATATGTTAATATCAGTGCTCTAAATTTTTCAGAAGATGAGATTTATAATGAGCTGGATGATTTTGAGATAACGGATTTTCATATGCAATTAGAAAATAGCGATGCTATTTTGAAGATGAATATACTTCACTGTAGTTTGGTAGAAATGAAATTTGACATAATAGAAGCCTATGATTACCAAGAAGAAGATTTAAAAAACATAGTTATAAGCAGATTAAATCATGTTATTGAATCTTTATCGAAATTAATAAAATTGGCAGTAGGAGGAAGAGAATGTCAGATAATAGTTTAACATTTGAATATTGCGATGATATGATAAAACGATTTGAAGTAGTTATAGATAAGCCTATAAAGAGTGATTCATCAGTTTATTATACTGGTGTGGATTTAGGCACTGCATGTGTTGTTTTAGCCGTATTAGACGAAAATTATGAACCAGTTGCAGGTGCTTATAGATATGCAGATGTAGTTCGTGATGGCATGGTGGTTGATTATATAGGTGCAGTACAAATTGTCAGAGAGCTAAAAGAAAAAATTGAAGAAAAATTAGGAACTGAATTGTTGTATGCAGCAGCAGCCATCCCCCCAGGAACTGATGCATTAGATTCAGGAGCTATAAAAAATGTAGTTCAGTCAGCGGGATTTGAACTTACGAAGCTTTTAGACGAGCCAACAGCAGCCAACGAATTATTGAAGATAGACAATGGAGCAGTTGTTGATATTGGAGGAGGAACCACAGGTATATCAATTTTAAAGAATGGGAAAGTCATATCAGTAGTGGATGAACCTACAGGAGGAACTCATTTTTCACTTGTTATATCAGGTGCTTATGGCATGGAATTTAAAGAAGCTGATAAATTCAAGCGAAACAATGAAAATCATAGAGAGATACTTCCCATATTAAGACCTGTTGTAGAAAAAGTATCTAGTATTATAAATAATCACATAAAGGGACATGATGTAAATGAGATATCTCTTGTCGGAGGAACTTGTTGTCTTACAGGCATAGAGGAGATTATTGCTAAGCAAACTGGAATATACACACACAAACCTAAAAATCCTATGTTTGCAACACCTCTAGGAATAGCTCTTAGCTGTACACAAGATATCATCGATGATTAGGAGGAATGCTTTGTGGATTATAGAATCATAAAATCTCCATCTCATGGAGCTAAGGAAATATTAAAAAGGCGTATGGGAAAGACTAATGATATAGAGTTAGATGATATTGATGCTATAGGATTGGTTCAAGGAAAACTTATAGATATGATTTATGCATCGGATATCGCAGAGAAATCAGTTGGTGTAAGCGTTGAAGACATAAGAGGAACTTGTCCTCAACATATGGTTTTGCTAGGAATATTTGGAGATACAGCTTCTGTTGAATCTGCAATTGATGAAATTAAATTAAAGATGAAAGAGGTAAAATCGAAATGATCGTAGCGAAGTTGATAGACAATATCTGGGCAACTAGAAAAGATGATAGACTAAGCGGACTTAAATTTATGCTTGCAGAGGAATTAGAGGGTGCGGAGAAGGGTCGTAGATTCGTAGTTGTAGATATAATAAGCGCTGGAATTGGAGATAGAGTTATAGTAAGTACAGGTTCTGCAGCTAGACGAATGATAGGAAATGATGAAGCACCAGTAGATGCAGCAGTTATTGGGATAATAGATGATGATTGTAGCATTGGATAGTACATATTGAAAGGATGTGAGAAAATGAAAAGATTGATTAGTGCAAAGGATATTGAAGGGTCAATATTAAAAGAGCAAAAAGTTATTTATTTAGATGGAACAGAAATAATTACGCCATCAGCTAGAGAACTTGCAAATGCTAGCGGAATAGTTATGACTACCGAAAAAGTTGATCCAATAATTAAATCAGAACCTATTAACAAAACAGACGTGTCAAATTTAGATTTAGAATCTATGCTAGAACTATTTAAAACTATAATGAATAAAGGGTTATTGCAAGAAATGATTGGGTGTCTTGAGAAATCTAAATTACCTTTTACAGCCGAAACGGATAAAAGCGGACTGAAAGTTGTAAGAGGAAGTAGCGTTCATATGGAGTATTTCGATACAGGCAATCCAGACAATAAAGTTTATTTTCAAGAATTAGTAAGTAAGGAAGAATCAAAGATGAGTGCTGGATTTTTGCACATCGAAGATTCAAGTTTTGAATGGGAATTGACATATGAAGAAATTGACTATGTTATAGAAGGAACTCTAACAGTTGAAATAAATGGACATAAATATGTAGCTCATCCGGGAGATGTTTTATTTGTACCATCTGGATCAAAAGTTATTTGGGGATCACCAGATAAAGCGAGGGTATTTTATGCAACGTATCCAGCAAATTGGCCTGATCTTTTATAAAGACTAGGAGGATGTATTTATGCAATCAATTGGTTTAATTGAAACAAAAGGATTACTCGCAGCGATTGAAGCTGCAGATATGATGGTAAAATCAGCAGACGTAAGTATACTAGAGAAAACCTATGTAGGTGGAGGGCTTGTAAGCATAATAATTACAGGTGATGTAAGTGCAGTAAAAGCTGCTGTTGATGTAGGTGTAGCAGCTGTAAACAAATTAGATAGATCACTCTTGATTTCAAGTCATGTTATAGCTCGTCCACATGAAGAATTAGATGATTTTGTTGGGAAAGATAGTATTACGCCAAATAATATAGAAGATTTACCCGAAGAACAAAAGATTGTTGAGATAGAATCGGAGAAAGAGTTAAATGAGCTGGAAGTAGAAGCTCTACAAGTGGTAGAAGATAAAAGTGAATCAGAAATCGAGCAAGATATTGAAAAAGAAAATGATCTAGTCGAATTAAGTTTAGATTTAGAAAATATCAAAAAAGAAGATTTAGACAATTTAGTTGAATCAAAAGGTCTAGAAGAAGCTATTGATACACTTTCTAAAATAAAGGTTGTTAAACTTAGAAATTTAGCTCGTGAGTATAAAGATTTTGTTATAAAGGGTAGGACAATATCTAAGGCTGGTAAGAAAACTCTGATTTCAAAATTTAGAGTTTATTATGAGAAAAAATAATTGTTCTTTAGGTTATGAAAGGAAGTATATATATGGAAAACTTTGATAAGGATTTGCGTTCAATCCAAGAAGCTAGAAATATTGCTAGACTTGGAAAGGTAGCAGCAAATAAAATTGCGGATTATAGTGAAGAGCAGATTGATAGAATTTTGCAAAATATGGTTAGAGTAGCAGAAGAAAATTCAGTATGTTTAGCGGAAATGGCGGTAGAAGAAACTGGATTTGGTAAAGTTGCAGATAAAACGTATAAAAATCACATGGCAGCAGGTATCCTTTATGATTCGATAAAAGATATGAAAACTATTGGAACTATTTGTGAAGATAAGACAAATGGAATTATAGAAATTGCAGAACCAGTAGGATTGGTTATGGGAATAGTACCATCAACAAATCCTACGTCGACAGCGATATTTAAAGCCATGATTTCTATAAAATCACGAAATGCCATAGTATTTTCTCCACATCCTGCAGCAGCTAAGTGTACAACGAAAGCTATTCAATTGATGCATGATGCAGCTGTTGAAGCGGGTGCACCTGAAAACATTATATCAGGATTAACAACGTTATCACTTGCGGCTACAAATGAGTTAATGAAATGCGAAGAAGTATCGATAATAATAGCTACTGGTGGCCCTGGAATGGTAAAAGCGGCTTATAGTGCTGGAAAACCTGCACTTGGAGTAGGTGCTGGAAATTCGCCTGCTTATATAGAAAAAACTGCTGATGTAGAAAAAGCAGTTAGAAATATTATTGCAAGTAAGACATTTGATAATGGTACTATCTGTGCATCAGAACAATCTATCATTTGTGAGAATTGTAATAAAGATGCTGTCGTGGCAGAACTTAAAAAACAAGGTGGATATTTCATGACAGCTGAGCAAACAGAAAGTGTTTGCAAATTATTATTTAAAAATGGAAATGCAATGAATGCTAAATTTGTAGGTAGAAGTGCTCAAGTTATTGCAAATGCTGCAGGTTTTACTATTCCATCAGAGACAAAGGTTCTTATAGGAGAACAATCAGGAGTAGGCAAGGGAAACCCATTATCTTATGAAAAACTTACTACTGTACTTGCATTCTATACAGTAAATGACTGGGAAGAAGCTTGTGAACTTAGTATTGAATTATTACAAAATGGAATAGGTCATACTATGAGTATCCATACTGAATGTAGAGAAATAGTTGAGAAATTTGCAAAGAAACCAGCTTCACGTATTTTAGTAAATACTGGCGGAGCACAAGGTGGAACAGGTGCAAGTACTGGATTAAACCCATCATTTACATTAGGTTGTGGTACTTGGGGTGGAAGTTCAGTATCAGAGAATGTTACACCAAAACATCTTATAAATCTTAAAAGAGTAGCTTATGGATTAAAAGACTGTGCTAGTTTGGCGTCAAATGATCCAACATTTAATAAAATTAAAACTTTTGAAAATTGCAATGCAAGTAAGAATAACTTCATGAATATGAGTCCTTCTGAAATTGCTACTGCTGCTAAGAAAGTTTTAGCAGAATCAAAGGATGATGCACAGTGCTGTATTAACTCAGAGTGCAAAGATGAAAGTGCAAAGAATGAAGAACTTTTAGATTTAGTAGGTCAAATAGTTAATGCCATGAAAGGGATAAGCTAATGGAAAACTATGAAGAGCTATTTAAGCTTTTGTTAGAATTTGCCAAGAATAATCAAGCTAAGTCAGAAGAAGTAGAAGATAAGTCAGCAATTCCAGTTGGAATATCAAATAGACATATACATCTTTCACAGTCTGATTTAGAGAGTCTTTTTGGAGAGGGTTATAAGCTTACTAAATTAAAAGATTTATCTCAGAAAGGTCAATTTGCTTGTAAAGAGCTAGTTACAATATGCGGGCCTAAAGGTGCTATTGAAAAAGTTAGAGTACTAGGTCCAGTTAGAAGCAAGACACAGGTTGAAGTATTAGCTGGTGATTGCAGAAAATTAGGAGCTAAAATGCATACAAGATTGTCTGGTGATTTGAAAAATACAGCGTCGATTACACTTATTGGTTTAAAAGGAGCTGTTCAGCTAGATGAAGGTCTTATAGTAGCACAAAGACATATTCACATGAACATACAAGATGCGAAGCGCTTAGATGTAAATGATGGAGATATAGTGTCTATAAAGGTTGATGGTTTAAGGGGCGGCACATATGATAATGTTGCCATTAGAGCTAATGATACGTCAACACTTGAATGTCATCTCGATATAGAAGAAGCCAATGCAATGGGGCTAAATCCTAAGTCGAGAATAAAAATTGTTAAGTAGTAGTTAAGTAGTAGTTAAGTAGCATTTAAGTAGAAGACTGTATTTAGTAGTATAAAGTTAAGCAATACATTTAGATAAAATGTCTAATATATTTAAAATATAAAATAAAATTAATTAGGAGGAATTCAAAATGAAATTTGATGCATTGGGAATGATAGAAACTAAAGGTTTAATAGGTTCAATAGAGGCGGCAGATGCTATGGTTAAAGCTGCTAATGTTTATTTAGTAGGTAAAGAGTATATTGGTGGTGGCCTTGTAACAGTTATGGTTAGAGGTGATGTTGGAGCAGTTAAGGCTGCTACAGATGCAGGTGCTGCAGCTGCACAGCGTGTTGGAGAATTAGTTTCAGTACACGTAATCCCACGTCCACACTCAGAGGTAGAAGTAGTACTTCCATCTGTTAAAGACGAAGCTAAATAATTTGATATATATGAAAGCCAGTGTGATTTTATTGTAAATCACACTGGCTTTTTATATTGCAAAATTATTTGCAATATAAGCTGAAGTTAGTTAAAATTGAGGTAATTGGAAGTATTGAAATTAGCGCGAGAAAAATATACAAGGGATTAATATGATATATATGATTAAAAAAGAAGTTGGTAGTTATAAATTTCACATTTTGTGTTATAGTATGATTTGCAGGAGTTGTTTAAATATCGGAAGGAGCTGATTACTATGAAAAAAGTTACATTTCAAGAATTGTCGCAGGATTTGTTGAATCAATTGGTCAAAGGTGCATTTTTGACAGCTAAAAATGGTGATGAGGTAAATACTATGACTATCGGATGGGGAAGTGTTGGTTATGTTTGGGGTAAACCTATAATGATGGTTCCTGTCAGATATTCTAGACACACATATTCTATAATAGAGAAAAGTGATACATTTACAGTGAGTGTTCCGGTGAATGTTGATTTGAAAAAAGAATTGATTTTCTGCGGCACGAAATCGGGAAGAGATATGGATAAGATTAGCGAAGCTGGGCTTAGTCTGGAAAAATCAGAGATAGTTGATACACCTATAATTGCTGAATGTGATTTGCATATTGAGTGTAAGATAGTGTACAAACAAGCTATGGAACCAGGAAATATTGATAGTGGAATAAGAAGCGCTAGCTATTCTGACAATGATTTTCACACTATGTATTATGGGGAAATTGTAAGCGCGTATTTTAAATAAATTTAAATACATTAGAGAATAAAGTGGAAAATCTGCCTGCGAATTAATTTGTGGCGGATTTTTTTATAATTTAAAGTCGTAAAACCCTGAGATTTTTATAATAGGGGTAGTTTAATAGACAAATAGGAGATATAAATGAAAACAATAGAAGGAAAATATAATAAAGCAATTGTATATACTGATAATATTGATGAAAATGCAGTTGACCAAATCAAATTACTTTGTGATCAAAAATTTATTGAGGAAAGTAAGATTAGAATAATGCCAGATGTACACGCTGGAATGGGTTCAACTATTGGGACTACAATGACTATAGGTGATAAGGTAGTTCCAAATTTAGTAGGAGTTGATATAGGCTGTGGAATGGAAACTATAGAGTTAAAGAATAGGAATGTAGAGCTACAAAAATTAGATAAGCTGATATATCAAAAAATACCGGCAGGATTCAATATTAGAGAGAACGAACATAAATATGTCGAGAACATAAATATTGATAAATTAAGATGCTTAAAGAACGGAACGATTAATTTGAAAAGAGCAAGGCTTAGTTTAGGGAGTTTAGGTGGAGGAAATCATTTCATAGAATTAGGCAGAGATAGTAGTAAAAGGTATTATTTGACTATCCATTCTG
Organism: Tissierellales bacterium; assembly: GCA_025210965.1. NCBI lineage: Bacteria > Bacillati > Bacillota > Tissierellia > Tissierellales > Tissierellales bacterium. Next base: position 35,014 of record JAOAQY010000046.1, on the reverse strand, counting down.
GTAGCAGAAATTTAGGACATGAGGTTGCATGCTATTATCAAAATTTAGCATGTAATTATGCTAGTGAAAGTCAATCAATGGAAAATATTCCTAAAAATTTAGCGTATCTAGAAGGCGAACATATGGATGATTATATTCATGATATGAAAATAGTACAAGAGTATGCTTACTATAATAGAAGGGCTATGATTAGCGAGATAGTAAAAAATATGAAATTTAAAATAGCTGATGAATTTACTACAATACACAATTATATAGATATTGAGAGTATGATTTTAAGAAAGGGAGCAGTTTCTGCTAAGTTAGAGGAGAAATTATTGATCCCCATAAATATGAGAGATGGTAGTTTAATATGTAGAGGAAAAGGAAATGCTGATTGGAATTATTCTGCGCCGCACGGAGCGGGTAGAATAATGAGTAGATCTGAAACCAAGAATACATTTACTTTATCCGAGTATAAAAAAGAAATGAAAGGCGTATATACGACTTCAATAAATACAGGAACATTAGATGAATGTCCCATGGCATATAAAAGCATGGAAGAAATATTGAATAATATAGATGAAAGCGTTGAAGTGATAGATGTCATAAAGCCAGTATACAATTTTAAAGCCAGTAATGTAAAATAAATAATTTTAAAAAATAAAAAATGGTCTACTCTAAGTAAATAATGAACTAGAGTAAGCCATTTTTAAATTTTTTATTTTTCTTTTTCAGCAGCTGCTTGTTGCTTCTTTTCCCATTGGAAGTAGCTGTCGTAAAGAGCTAATGCTCTTTTCATTTTTTTGTCTTTTACTTTAGAACGATCTCTAAGTATTGAAGACATTTGAACCAATTGAACATTTAAGTATTTTGGATTTTGAAGTTTGTTAGTAAAAGAAGTCATATCTCCTTTTGCTTTACCTTTTTTCTTAGATGATAATACTGATTCTTTAAACATCAATAATAGAAATCCATTTTTTTTCTTTTTAGGGATTTGTTTAGATTGCATATATACCTGATTGAAAAATGTATCTAGACTTTTCTTTCTATGACGATAAAGAACAACACCACCAATTGCTGTTGCTACTAATACACTACCTGTTATAATCCATGCTGTTGAAGACATTTGTCACTTCACTCCTTTATAAAATATAATATCATTTTATCAGTTTTGAATAAAATATTCAAATCTTGACAAATATTAATAAAAAATATAAAGTAACATTAAACAAAAATATAATAAAAGATGGTGAGAAAATGAAAACCGTGCATTTTAGAGATATAAATGATGATAATAGAAGTGATGTTATGAGAATATCTTTAAATGAAAATCAGTTGGATTTTATAGAAAGTGTAGCGGATTGTTTAAAAGAAGCAGAAGAAACTAAGGAATGGCATCCACTAGCCATATATGTAAATGAATGTGTTGTTGGATTTGCAATGTATGGATCGTTTGATAATAATAAATATACATGGATTGATAGAATTATGATAGATAAGAAACATCAAATGCAGGGAATTGGGAAGGTAGCAATGTTAAAATTGATAGATGTAGTTTCAAGTGAATATAAAGTAGATACGTTATATTTAAGTATAATAGAAAAAAATTATATAGCAAGAAAATTGTATGAAGGTATAGGATTTAGATATATAAATGAAAAAGATGAGAATGGTGAATTAATATTTGAATACAAAGTTTAGAGATTAACTTTTAGAGCACATTGCAAATGAAATATAGCAATGTGCTTTTTTGTATATGCATATAGTTTTGAATAAAAGGGTAAGAATAAAACGAATAGGGGTGAAAAGATGGGTAAATTAATTGTGAGTTTTTACTATAGAAAAATATTCAAGAAACATATGGATTATTTTGTGAAGAAAGAAATTATAACTAAAGATCAAGCTAATGATCAAGCTAATGATATGAGTGATTATTTTGAGGTTAAGGTGATAAGCTTTATAAAGGTAATAACGTCCATAGGAGCGATTCTAGTAGGATTGGGGATGTTTCTATACATAGCTAGTAACTGGATATATATAAGAGAGATAGAACGCTTAGTCATAATAATTTCTTCTATGCTTACTTTCTATATTATAGGAAATAGAATTAGAGAAAGGTATCGTATAGCGAGTAAAGCTTTAATTTATTTGTCTATACTAATATATGGTAGTGGATTATTTTTAGTAGATCAAACTTTCAATTTTGGTGGTGAACGATATAGTTATTTTTTGCTATGGACAATAGGTATTATTCCAATGGTGTATATATTTGATGATTTGTTAATACATTTATTTTCTCAATTTATAGGTATAGTATATGTTATTGAAAGCATAGAATGGGCTAATTCATGGAAGTTTGGACATTTTGTATTAAATCTTATGGCTATATTGATTATATTGTTTTTGTTCATGAAAATGAATGAACAAAAGTTTAAATCCAAAATATCAGTAGTTTTAATTGATTTATATATAGTATTTATATTGATTTATGGCATTGAATGGTTTGGATTAAAGGATTTATATGGTGTAGCGCTACTATTTGTTTATGGACTAATGCTTACATATAAACCCATTATGTCAGATATTTCTAATAGAATTAGTTCTGCAATTGGAATTGTAATAACTGGAATTACAGGGATTATGCTGACATATGAAAGCATTTGGAGAGATTTAGAATATATAAATGATGGAACTATAATATCAATATTTGTTGGAATTTTGATAGGGATTTATTTTTTGTGGCTTATCAAGAAAGGTCATAATCTGAGTTTAGTGTTTGTGTTATTTCTTATTTTTAGATATTATACTGATCGATTCTATGATTTTTTACCTAAATCGATATTTTTTATAATAGGTGGTGTTGTATTATTGATATTTGGTATTTATTTAGAAAGAGTATCTAAAAGAAGAGGTGAAAGCTAGATGTTTAAAAATATAGATAAGAGATATTTTGGAATTATTCTTCCACTTACAATTTTAAGTGTACTTATTATTAACGCGTATTCTACAACTTGGTTTGGCCATGAAATTGTATTGAAAGCGTCTTTAGACATAAAACAAAAAGGTTTCAGTGGGAGTTATGTTGAATTGCCATATGAAATAGAGGAAATAGATATAGCTGATATTATAGATGAGGATACGAAAAAAATTAATCGAAAAATTAATAGATATGCTGTATTAAAAAAGAATGGAGATATATATGATTTAGATTATATTACGAAAGAAAGGCCTAAAGGAGGTATATATCTTAAATGCGTACTTTATAGAAATTACGAGCCTAGTTCGAAAACAGGTATAAAAGCTAATTATAATATTAGTAAATACTATATGAAAAGAGGAAAAACGAAATTTTTGGAACAATTTATAGATAAGAAGGAAATGAAAGTGATTTTAAAGGTAAAAAATGGCCGTGGAGTAGTAGAATGTATAGAGCTTATATAGTTTATTTCAAAGGAGGTTGAAATGATGAAGAGATTGAAGATAGTTTTAGTAATTATATTTTTGACGTTGTTGGGAATCCCAAGTTTAAGTTTTGCAGAAACTAGTATAATTGATTTGGGAAATGTTCATTATTCTGAAGCTCCTAAGTCTTGGGTTGTTGATATACCTAATAATGCAGTTAAGGTTGAAGTCGGAATTTATGGAAAGGGTCAAACTCAAATCAATAAATATGCTGGATGGAATGGATATTTAAAATTAAATGGGAAATATTTGTGGAAAATGACTGGATTAGATTCGAACAAAGCAGCTCTAATACAAGATTATATATTAAATAAGCAGGTAGTTGAGAGTACTGGTAGAAATTCATGGCAAGATATTACAGGAATCATAAAGTACGGCTCAAATAAAATTACGTACTATCATTACACTGGAGGAGATGGTGCAGGAGTTAAAATTAAGATAACAACAAGTACTGAAGCAAAGAGTGAAATAGAGCAAGGGAAGGCACCAAGTACTGAAAAAAGTAGTGGATATGATATAAAAATAATATCTACTGATTTAAGATATTTTGAGACAATATTTGTAGGAAGATTAACTCAAAATGGATTGGCAGTACAGAATGTTCAAATAGGAGTAGAAGATCCATTAAAACGAATGAGTGTGATTGGACCAAAGACGAATAAAGAAGGATATTTTGTATATAGCACAAACCCATATATTAATTATAGAAGCGCTAAATCATTTTTATTTGCATATGGAGATGCTCAGAGACCATATGTAATTGCAGAAAGATTTTCAAAATATGAAATGATACATCAAGATATCAGCAAAAATGAGGCATATAATGCTTTAGATGAGAATAGAAAAGAAAAAGTACAAAAGTATCAAGAGATAGTTAATGGAACGTCAAGAGCAAATATATTGACAGAAAAAGATAAGATAATTGCTAGAGATGATATAAGAAATATAATGGTAGATAGTGCATTAGCAGAGAAAGTGGTAGCTGGAATGGAAATAGTTGATTGGGCGGGCTCTGTAGGAATGTGTGCGAAAGGATTGGCAGCAGCAGGTCCAACAGGAGGAGTATCATCTGCTGCATGTGCTCCTCTTGGAGTGAAACTTGTAAATAAAGGAGTGGATGTTTCAACAGATATATTGGTCAAAAAAGGATATATTACAGGAAGAGCCGCTCAAATTATAGATAGCACTTCATCTACTGCAACTAGTTGTATTTCATTTACAGATCCAATAGATACTGCTAGTTGTATGGCAGCAGTTGCTAGTGAAGGCCTTCACGTCGTAAGCTACGAATTAGAAAATAATGATTATGGGCAACCGGCTGTAATAGTAAATTTGGCAAAAAAAGCTTCAAAAATAGTAGACTATACGATCGTAATAATAGGTTCCTAAAAATTAGGATTAATATAAAATAATTTTTTTCTTTACCTTAAGCTATAAAGTGGGTATAATAATCAAAGGGCTTTAGAGGATTACTATTAAATCAAAATTGTAATAAGTATAAGGCTTAAAAAATTATATGAGGTGATTGTAGTGAGTGGAGTTTTTGCAGGGGTTGGTATAGTCGGGCTGATAGTCATACTAGTTCAAGCCTTAGTAGTATTTGTAGTGGGTAAACTTATTATTCAACTTGTGATGAATACTTTTAGAAAAATGCTTGAAAAGAGCAAATTAGATCCAATGCTGAGAGGATTTGCTGTATCGGTTGTTAACTTTGTGCTTATGTTTATACTTATAATAGCTATACTTAGAATATTTGGAATAGACACAAGTTCTTTTGTTGCTATGTTTGGTGCGGCGACATTGGCTATAGGATTTGCACTTCAAGGAAATCTTTCGAATTTTGCAAGTGGGGTTATGCTAGTATCATTTAAACCATTTAAGGTTGGAGATTACGTTGTTACCTCAGGTCATGAAGGTGCAGTTGTTGAAATAGGAATGTTTATGTCTACATTGAAGACCCCCGATAATAAGCAGATATTGATTCCAAATAGTTCTATAACAGGAGGAAGTATAGTAAATTATAGTGCGTATTCTGAGAGAAGAGTAGATTTAAAGATCGGAGTTGGGTATGACTCGGATATAAATCAAGTCAAAAAAGTTATTCAAGACGTAATTGACAATAATGAAAAGATTCTTTTGGATAAGGGAACTTTTGTTAGAATGGGAGAGATGGCAGATAGTTCTATAAACTTTACTGTTAGGGTTTGGGCGAAGACTGAACATTACTGGGATGTCTACTTTGATTTAAATGAAGAGATAAAAGAGAAATTAGACAGCGCTAATATTGATATACCATATCCACATGTTACAGTTGACATGAAGAAATAACAGATGGTAAATATAAAAAGAGTTATAACGATTGATTTTCGTAGTAACTCTTTTTTGATTAAATTAATTATTTAGAGCAACAAGTACAATTTCTTCCATTGCATTTTGCTTCATACAAAAGGCAATCAGCTTCTTCTATAAGTTTATTTGGACTTATGCTTTTTCTGTATTCAGAAACACCAAGGCTTATAGTTACACGTTCATTTATGCCAAGGGAAGCGTGTGATACAGCTTGTCTTATTGATTCTGCAACTGTTTTTGCATCTCTAATATTGGTATGAGGCAATAAAATTATGAATTCTTCACCACCCCATCTTGAAACGACGTCTGTATCGCGAGCTCTAGAACTAAGTATATTAGCTAGATTTTGAAGAACAAGATCTCCAGTATTATGTCCATAAGTATCATTTATTCTTTTAAAATGATCGATATCAACCATTACTATTGAAAAAGTTTCAGAATATCTATTAGCACGATTATATTCTGATTCCAATTTTTCTAACAATAGACGTCGATTAGCTAAATGAGTTAATTCATCTAAAAAAGCTATTTGTTTAAGTTTTTCATTTGCAATTTTTAGCTCTAATTCTAGTTCTTTATTTTTACTTACGTCGAAAACTATTCCAGAAATTATTAAGGGAGTGTTTTTATCTGTGTACTTACTCACTTTACCACGATCATAATACCATGCATAACTACCATCTTTTCTTTTGATTCTATATTCTACTTCATATGCGTTGCTTCGTCCTTCTAAGTGATTTCTCATATTTTGCATAACATCATCATAATCATCAGGGTGAAGTTTTTGTGTAAAAAATTCAAAACCAACTTTTTCAGGTAATTCATCTAGTGAATAGCCTAAATTAGTTGCTTTTGCAGGATTGAAGTGAACTTCGTTGCTTTGAATAAGCCAATTCCATCTACCGAGATTGCCAATCCACGGGAAATCCAGCAATTCACTTTCTTTTTGACTTTGTTCTAAAATATTTACTAAAGCTTCAAGTTCTCTAATTTTTGATTTTAAAAGTTCTAATTCTTTTTTTGATTCAACATTTTCACTCATAAAAAACCTCCTCTCACAACAAAAATACCCAAAGAGAGTATCTATATGTATTAAATTTAACTAGAAAGTGTTAATGTATATGTTAAATTAATAACAAATAAAAATGCAAATTAATGAATGAATTATCTCTTTAAATATGTTAGAATGAAAAAGAAGTACTCGGGAAAACGTATACCTAAATACAGAAGCGATGTGCTCAATCTATAAATATTGACTAAAAGAGGGAGGTTTATTATGAGTAAACCAGTTTTATCGGCTCATTTCGAGTCAAGAAAACCATCAGATGTGCGTTTGGCACAGATGAAGTATGAAGAACGTGCAGTAAAACCAGAGGCAGTAATAAATGTAGGTATTGGTAATGTTTCACTTCCAACAAATCCTGCTATGCAAAAGAGGATGTTTGAATTAAATTCATCAGAAAGTCCATTTGCAAATGGTGTTATTAGATATTCTACAACAGCAGGTACACAGGAGTGTAGAGATGCATTCAAAAACATATTAGCATGTCAAGGATTTGATACTAGTAAACTACATGTACAGGTTACTGATGGCGGTTCGGCAGGTATGGAACTTTTACTAGTTGGTCTTTGTGGACCAGCAGGTACAGGTGAAAAGCCACTTATGATGATTGACCCAGCATACACAAATTATATTTCATTTGCTGAGAGAATTGGTAGAAAAACAGTAACAGTAAAGCGTTCACTTGCTGATAATGGAAAGTTTACACTACCAGAACTTGATAAAATAGAAGAAGCAATTAAAGAACATAATCCAGGTGCGCTATTAGTTATACCTTATGATAATCCAACAGGACAATTATTTGGATATGATGCACTTAAAGATCTTGCAAAACTTTGCGTTAAGTATAATATGTGGATGGTTAGTGACGAAGCATATAGAGAACTTTACTATCAAGATGATGAAAAATTAGTAAGTGTTTGGGGATTATCTGATAATGATGTACCAGGAATTGAAGGTAGGAGAATTAGTATCGAAACTGCATCTAAAGTGTGGAATGCTTGTGGACTTAGAATTGGTGCAGTTATAACAGATAGCCCAGAATTTAGCAATCGTTCTATAGCAGAGTATACAGCAAATCTTTGCGCTAATGTTATAGGTCAGCATATATTTGGTGCATTAGCACATGAAAGTAAAGAACAAATTGCAGATTGGTGCAAGGGATTAAAAGAGTACTATAGAGAGCAAATTATGATGGTCTATAATGGACTTAAAGAGCGTGAGCCAGGCCTTATAGTATCAAGTCCAGATGCTTCTATATACACAGTAATAGATGTAAGAAATGTTGTAAAACCAGGATTTGATGCAATCGATTTTGTGCTTTATTGTGCAGGAGAAGGAAAAGTGAGCATTGATGGCGTTGAAACAACATTATTGGTAGCACCTATGAAAGGTTTCTACAATGTATCAGAAGGAGAGCACAACCCAGGTTCTACTCAGTTCCGTATATCATTTGTTGAATCTCCAGAAAACCTAGCGAAGGTTCCAGAATTATTCGTAGAGTTGTTAAAACAATTTGAAGCTCAGAGATAGATTTTAAATAAATATTTTGATCAATAAGTGAACTTGAGTAGAGTATTTTGTACTTGCTTGAGTTCACTTATTTTTTTATTTGGGATGATATATTTGATATTAAAATAGAAGTGATTTATGATATATATATAATTGCAAATGTGATTGAGATAAGTTAAAAAATCAAATAGGAGGTTTTCTGATGAAAACAATCGTGATATATAAGTCAAATAGCGGTTTTGTAAAAAAATATGCAGACATTATATCGAGTGAATTAAAATGTGATGTAGCAGAAGCCAGTAGTACAAATATATCTGAGATTTTGAAGTACGATGTTATTATTTTCGGTGGTGGCCTTTACGCAGTAGGGATAAACGGAATATCTCTTATAAAGAAGAATATTGATAAGCTAAAAGACAAAAAGGTAGTAGTATTTGCAAGCGGAGCGTCTCCATATAGAAAAGAAGTTTGCGATGAAGTTATAGATAAGAATTTTGAAAAAGCTAATCAAAAAAATATAAAATTTTTCTATTTGCGAGGTGGATTTGATTTTGATAAATTAAAATTCAAACATAAATTAGTTATGAAACTTATGAAAAAACAATTAGAGAAAAAAGATAATCCGACTGAAGATGAAATAGGTATGTTAAAGGCATTTGATGTACCTGTAGATTTTACATCAAAAGATAATGCTGAAGATTTGATAAACTATGTTAGATCACTTAATAATAAAATAGATAGATAAGTTCTATTCATAAAGTAAAATATGATGTATCTTTGGAGGATTAAAATAAGATATAAAATTATCAGATAGGATATCTAATTACCAAGGCTCCCCCTCAAAACCGTTTGCATAGGTTTTGAGGGGGAGCATGCTATTTAGATATTATGTTGTCCATAATTATTTCAGGTTCACAGCGATTTTCACCAAATGAATCTACTAACCAAATTCTAGACTTGTCTAGAATACCATCAAAATCTATAGAATTACTAGGACATCTTTTTACGCAACTATGACATTTGATGCATTTGTTTTCATCTATAGCTATTTTTTCATTAAAAGAAATAGCACCACTTGGGCAGTGTTTTAAACATATTAGACAATTTGTACAGCTTGAATTTATTACGGGTGCAATGGGAGAATCAGAACTAAGTTCTCGATAGGGGCGATTTCCTTTTATATTCAATGATATTTTAGAATTAACGTCTAAGCAATCAGCATAATTCTTGATTTTGACACCAAAAGATTTGGCGATTGATAAATCTTTTTGATCAGGTCGATTTGTAGCCAAATCAGATGTGTAAGAATGTTCACCTACAAAACTAGCTGCGGAGATGACTTTGAAGTCACAGCTAGTCATTAAATCATAGAGTTCTAACAGACAGTCATCATAATCTCTATTTCCATAAACTGCAACGATAATAGCTAAAGAGCCTTTTCCATCTAAAGTCCTTAGCAGTGGTTCGATTATAGTAGGAATTCTACCAGAATATACAGGAACTCCAATAATTAAAATATCATTTTTGTTGAAAGTAAATTCTTTCAAACGATTGCTAGGGGGAGTCAAATCATATTCAATATAATCTGCGTTGAAGCCTAAAGCTATATTTTGTACTACGTTTTTTGTTGTTGATGTTGGACTAAAATACATCAATTTTAAATCGTTCATATTGTGCCTCCTAAATTAGATTAGTGCTCATGAAGACATTATATTTCTAATAATTGTTTTTGACAAGTTTAGAGGATAGCTAAAATTAATTATTATGTTTCAAAATATGTGATAATGTAATTTTAAAATAACTAAAAAAGGCAGTAAATTTGAGTAGTATTGCAATAAACATAAAAATATAGCCTATTTTGTATTCTGGCAAAATAAATACTAATATTATTGATAGCGTAAATACAATAGTTGCAGTCTTTCCAAAGATATTTGAAGGAATTACTAAAGGCTCTTTTTTCAAATACATTATAGTAGCAGATAAAACCAATATAGATTCTTTTACTAACATCAAGACCAGTATGAATAGAGGAATTTTGTTATCTAAATAAAACGCGAAGAGTACAGCTAGTAGCATTAGTTTATCAGCTAGAGGATCAAGTACAGAGCCAAGTTTACTAACTACAGAATATTTTCTAGCAATAAATCCATCTAAAAAATCAGTAAAACTTGCAATAATATAAATAAATAGAGCTAGCAAATGATTGTTTGCAGAACTTGAAAAATATACAGAAATAAAAATAGGTACAAGAACTAGTCGTAAAGTGGTAAGTATATTAGGAATGTATTTCATAACAACCTCCAAGTTTTGTATTTGTTATAAAAATACCCAAAGAATTAAGCTCTAAAGACACATAAAACATAAAAAAATCAAGTAAACTTTGGATTGATTTATCCACTGATTACTTGATTTTTACCGTTTGCTTTTGCTTTATACATCAATTCATCAACTCGTTTGAAAAGACTAGCAAAAGAGTCATCACTTCTTTTTAGTGTTACACCAATACTTATTGTAATGGTGTGGTCCGAAATTATATCCAGGCGTTCAACGGATACTCTGAGATGCTCTGCTATTTTATTTGCTTGGTCTCGTGGACAATTTTCTAAATATATTACAAATTCTTCACCACCCCAACGTGCAAGTAAGCCTTGCTGCTTAAGAGTTTTGTTAAAAAGATTGCAAATTCCAATGAGAACATCATCACCAACCGAATGACCGTAGGTATCGTTTATTTTCTTGAAATCATCAATATCCCACATTATTATTGCGTGTGGATTATGATGATGATTTGGATTAGCAAATAATTTATTTAAATGATCCGACAGAGAACGACGATTTATAGCACCAGTAAGGTGATCATGAGAAGCATTGTGGTTTGCAGATTCTAAAGCTTTAACTAAAGCGGCCTCATCCTTGCTTATGATGTATTCGAAAATATACATTACTAAAATTAATGTTGAAAAACCGATTAATAGGTTTATCGCATTAAAAGATGATGCTATCTGATGGCTATAGGATTTGTATTCGGGAGTAAATAAATAAGGATAGTTGGAATGTTCTAAATAAAGATATACCACAAAATTAGAGATTGCATAAAAAAGACTTATAATCCATTTACTTCTTGGAAAATAAATAAATGTAATTAACGCGAAAGTCATAAAATATTTTTGAAAACCAAATTCAGGTCCAAAATAGTAATATGCAAGCCTAAAGACAGAGTACATACTAGAAAGCATTAGTATGTGGGTCGCTAAGGTTTGTTGTCCGATTTTTACGAGAAACCATGATGATATTATGAAAAGAGCACATAGCGTAGATATACCAGAAATCTCTAGGGCAATTTCTGGTGCAAAAAATAGATACGATATATTGTAAAGCATTATATTTAAACTAGCTAGTATAATAGATCCGTTTATTATATTTAATCTAGAAATTTCGCTCAAACTCATGGAGTTATTTACTCCAGCATTGAGAAATTTTTTTATCAATTTCATTAAATTCACTCCTTATTAATAATATACCACAATATTTTCAAAATGAATAAAAAATAATTGGTTTTTGATAAAAAGATGCAAATAAGTGTATATATATAGTAGGTTGAGTCATATATTATTTAATATTTAAGATCCCTAATTCAAAATGGGATTAAAAGGAGGTTCATAGTTGGAGGTTTTGGAGATAAATACTATAATTACTACGCTGATAGTTATTAGCTATATTTGTGCGATTATGGTATTGGGAAACTATTTTATGTTTAAAAAGCATTATAGTGGAATGAAATGGTTCTTGATATCATATTTGTTGTTTGTAGTTGGTATGACTGAAGCCGGTTTTGTAAACAAATTGCCGCCTTTTGTTGGTATAGTATTACCAAATTTATCGATGTATTGTGCCATATTGAGTATTTTATTCGGAATGCAGCTCTTCGTTGGACTAACTATAAAATATAGAAATTATATTTTGCCTATAATTATTTTTATATTATTTTATAGTTATTTTTCTATAATTAGAATAAATGTGAATGCTAGAATAATTGTTTTTTCGATATTTGCATCGCTGACATATGCTAGAATAGCCTTTATTTCTTTAAAAAAATTTGAAAATAGAATAAAGAGCACTACTAGAATGATGACTGCTGTGGGTTTAATAGCCTCATCATGGTACTTGTTTAGGGCGTTTGATGCAATTTATTCTTCGAAGATTAGTTCGTATTATTTTGCAGGAAATAGAGATGCTTTCTGGGTTTTAGGACTTTTGAGTTTGGTATTGTTTCAGACGTTTGCACTTTTGACAATTATACAAAAACGTTTGATTTATGATTTGAGAACTGTTTACAGAGATAGGGAAGATTTATTAGAAAAGCTTAAAATCAAAGCATATACCGATGAACTTACAGATATCTGCAATAGAAGAAAAATAGAAGAGAGTATAAATTCAAATATTGAAAGATATTTGCGCTATGAGACAGTGTTTTCTATATTGATGATTGATATAGACTATTTTAAAAGTGTAAACGATAATTTTGGTCATGATGCAGGAGATAAAGTACTTAAGGAACTTTCTGCAAGTATAAAAAGAAATATTAGAGGTAGCGATTTTGTTGGACGATGGGGTGGAGAAGAATTTATAGTTATTCTGCCAGAAACAGATATAATAAGTGCATCTATGGTAGCGGAAAAGCTTCGCAAAGTAGTTGAATCTATGGAAGTTGAGAATGGGAATGATTTCATAAAAATAACAATTAGCATTGGAGTAGCAGAATATAATGGAATTGGAGATATGTATAAGTTAATTAAACTTGTTGATATGAGGATGTATAGGGCAAAATCTAATGGCAGAAATTGTGTTGTAAACAATTAAGTTAGATAGAAAATTTTGACAAAAAAGATGTTTATGTTATAATGTGTTAATAGGAGTGGTAAATTTAAATCATGTGAATACTAGGAGAGTGTATTATGGATGACATTAATAGTTTGATAAGAGAAGAATTGATTGGTGAAGAGAATATACTTTGGTCAGGGCAACCAGAGCACAAAATTTTTTGTAAAAACGATCTCAAAATGATTCCGTTTAGCTTACTTTGGGGTGGATTTGCAATGTTTTGGGAAATATCAGTACTGGCTATGGGTGCGCCGATTGTTATGCCGATTGTTGGAGCACTTTTTGTGCTAATTGGTTTATATGCTATTATTGGAAGATTTTTTTATAAGGCATATGTGCAGAAAAGAACATACTATTATGTCACAAATAAGAGGGTTATAGTAGCAAAAGTTTCAGTTAGGACAAAAATAGAGGCAGAATACATAAATTCATTAACTTGTATAAACAAAGATATAAAAAGTGATGGTAGTGGAGATGTTATATTTGGAAACGTAGGATTTTTGATTTCTATGTATGCAAATACTGGAATGGAGTCTTTGGCTAAGGGAAAGGCTTATGGTCAAATACCACTTGCATTTTACGATTTAGCTAGAGCAGATGAAGTTTCAAGAATCATTAATGAAGTAAGAAATGGAAGCTATGATACAATTAATAAAAATAACAAGACATTGATATAGGTATAATTAGAGCTAATTGATGAAAATCAATTGGCTTTTTTGTCGTATATGTTGAATTGATTCGAGAAGGTGGTGTTTTAATGAAAAGTGAAATACTAAATCTAGTAGAAGAAGACTTGATTGCTGGGGAGGTTGTAATTTGGGCAGGACAGCCTAATGATAGACTCTTTTGTAGAAATGATTGGAAAATGGTGCCGTATAGTTTATTTCTGGCAGTATTTTCGTTTTATTGGGAGTATGCTAGCATAGTATCGGGAGCTCCAGTGATTATGCCAATTACAGGTGCTATATTTGTGTTATTTGCATTGTATGCACTTGTCGGAAGATTTTTTTATAAATCATATTTGAAGACAAATACGTACTATTATGTTACAAACAAGAGAGTGATGACTATTAAAAACTTAAGCTATAAAAAGATTGAAGTTAAGGATATATATTACTTAAAAGTGATAAATAGATACATAGACATAGATGGAAGTGGTGATATAGAATTTGGTAATATTCCATTTAGGATGTCAGTATTAATAAATACTGGAATGGATTTATTTAATAGAGGAAGACGGTTTGTGATTGTGCCCCTAGCTTTTTATGACTTAGACAATGCAGATGAAGTATCTAATTTGATAAATGAAATCAGAAAAGGTAATTACGGTGAGATGAATAAAGACGATAAAAAAACGAATTAAAGGAGAGTTTATTATGAAGCAGACAAGTGATGAAAAAACTATTGAAAATTATCTATATGATAATGAAAAAATATTGTGGTTAGGTAAACCAAAAATAAAGATTTTTAGTGTGCTAGATATTTTAATTATACCAGTTACAATAATTTGGCTTGGTATAATAGTAGCGTGGGAAACGATGGCTTTTAGTATCGGGGCGCCATTTATATTTCAGCTCTTTGCAGTTCCGTATATATTGATAGGATTATATGTATTGATAGGAAGATATATATTGAAGATATATCTGAAAAGAAATACGAATTATTGCGTTACAAACCAGAGAATAATAATACTAAAAAAATTAAAATCTTTTAAGGTAGAATCAGAAGAAATATCTAATTTGTCAATTGTAAATATAGAAAATAAAGGTCATAATTTTGGAAATGTAATATTTGGAAATGGCTATATTATGGCTAAAGCGTATGAAAATATTGGTTTAGAATTTTTAATAAAGAAGAGAAATTATAAAAACGTTCCTTTGGCGTTTTATGATATAGAAAATATTGATGAGGTTAATAATCAAATAGAGAGTATTAAATACGAGATGCAGCGGAATATAGAGTTATCAGATAAGGAGAAATAATATAATGTTTGCAGATTATGATATTAATAGTTTCATACATGAAGATTTGATTGAAAATGAAGAGATACTATGGTCAGGTCAGCCTAATGATAGTATATTTTGTAGAAATGATTGGGCAATGATACCACTTAGTCTATTTTGGTCAGTTTTTATTTTTGCTTGGGAGATTATAGCAATAATTAGCGGAATTTATTCAGCTATGCTAATTCCTTTTATTATGGCGATTTTTGGAATACCATTTGTGATAATGAGTTTGTATATCTTGATAGGAAGATTTTTTTATAAGAGCTACTTAAAGAAAAACATATATTACTATGTTACAAATAAAAGAGCTATAGTGGCTATAAATAAAGAGTATAAGAAATTTGAATGTGAATATTTGGATTCATTAAATGTAATAAACAAACAGATAGATATAGCTGGAAGCGGCAATATAATATTTGGAAATAGTCCACTTATGATAGCTATATTTTTGAATACAGGGTTGGATATGTTTGCTAAAGGACAGGGTTATAACACGTTGCCAATGGCATTTTGTGATTTAGATGATGCAGATGTAGTAATAAAACTTATTAATGAAGTTAGAAGAGGAAACTATGAGAACACTGATAAATAAGGTCACTAATTATTATTCATGAGAATAAATGAGTAAGAAAAAAGATAACTACGATACTTGTGGAAGGGTGTAAATACAATGTATAGCAAAGAAAAAACTTTGATAGAAAAAGAGTTGATAAATGATGAGAATGTACTCTGGAGTGGAAGACCTAAAGGAGCAAAGTCTAATGTAGACGATATGCTTAGGACAGCATTTGGGCTACTGGGCATTTTAGTTTTATTTGTCATGATTTTGCCAGTATTAATTGCGGAAGGAATATCTCCTAAATTGATTTTATTTTCTCCATTTGCGATTGCATATTTAAATTTTGCGTTTGGAAAGAATGTAACTAAATCTTATATGCTAAAGAGGACATACTATTATGTTACAGACAAAAGAATTATAGTGATTAGAGATTTTAAAAATAGAAGGCTTAATAGTGCCTTTATTGGAATGCTAGATTCTATAGAAGTTAAACACGATAGATCAAGAGGCTATGATGTGATTTTTGGCGATAGAGAAAGCGGACAGCTAACTCGTCCTGATAGTGGTTTAGAGTATACAGTTAATATTGGCGAATCACCATATCCAGGGCTAGGTTTTTTTAATATAGATGATGGAAATGAGGCAGCAAAAATAGTGAGAAATTTAAAGTATTCTAATGAAGAATCGGAGGAAATAAATTAATGAGAAAAACAGATTATGGATCACTTATTGAAGAAAAATTGATTGATGGAGAAACTGTGCATTGGTCTGGAAAATCAAAAAAGATTTTTTATGGAAATAGAGATATCATGCAATTTCCGATAAGCTTTGTTTTTGGAATTATTGTGATCATATTTGGGCTGGGAAGCATATCAACTCCGATGGGGTTGATGTTAGTTTTGATTGGAATATTGATTATTTTTGGAAAATTTATAGGCGGTAAACAGGGTAAGGCCGGAACTATTTATTATGTTACGAATAAGAGGGTTATAGTACTAAAAACTTCTTTCGGAAATAGAATTAAATCTTATAATATTGAAGAGCTAATAGCTATAGATAAAGAAAACAAAGCCAATAAAATTGGAACTATAATATTCAAAAACGAATACTATAAATTGAAAACAGTGTACGTAAGAAGTGTAGTATCTAGGAAGCCTATATACGGCTTAGAATTTCTAAATATAGAAAATGTAGATGAAGTTTATAAACTAGTAAATAAACTAAAACTTGGAAAAAGAATAGAGGAAAAAAGAGCATAAAAAATCCCCCTTAAATATAGCAGAACAAAAACTATATTTAAGGGGGGAATTTCACCTAATCATTCTCATTTAACCATTTTTTTAGTACAGAAATATATTTTTCATTTTCTTCAACAAATGGCATATGTCTGCTGTATTCAAAAAGTTCCCATTTTGAATTTGGAATTTTATCATACATTGTTTTAGCTATTAATGGTGAGCACAAATCTAGTAGCCCACTAGTTATGAGACAAGGTTCATTTATATTCTCAATTTCATCCATGAAATCAAAATTCTTTAATGTACCTGAAGGGCTAAATTCATTTTGACCCCAAGCTGTTATATAAGCTTCAGTGCCAGCAACTTTAGATCTTTTTATACATTCAGGAGAATTTTCATCAATTGCTGGAGCGCAGTGACGAAGCATAAATTCACTTTCAGCTTCTAAGTATTCATCAGATGAGTAATCATTTGCCTTTTCAGCCTTAGCTATAGCATCTTGCATATGTTCTGGCAAGTAGCTAACTCTACGTCTTTGTTCTTTTTCCCAAAGCCAAGCTGCAGGAAGAGTACTAGATAAAATATAGCTTTTGATTCCATCTGGTTTTCGATCGCAGGCATATTGAATGGCTTGCATACCACCCCATGATTGACCTAGTACGTGAATTTCGTCTAAATTCAAATGTTTTCTTAGTTCGACAAGTTCATCTATCCATGTATCTGCATTCCAAAGATCAGGTCTAGATGGTGTAGAAGAAAGTCCACAGCCTAATTGATCGTACATTATTACTGCTCTACCATCTTCTGCTAGAGAGTCAAGTACTTCAAAATAATTATGTGTTGAACCCGGTCCACCATGCAACAAAACAATTGGCTTCTTGCCTTCAGAGCATTCACCAACTATTCTATAATAAGTTTTGTAGTTTAAATATGGCATATAACCTTCTGTAATTTTCATAGCGCATCCCCTTATAAATATGATATTGGAAGTTACTGCTACTCATAAAATGAGTTCCTGTAGATAGTATAACACTTGTGACATATCTACAAAATTTAATTTTTGTAACTATTTGCGCTTAAATAATTATTGAAGATATTCTATCAAAAGCTATTTTTAATTGACTAATATCTTTGGTGCAGGCAATTCTGATAAAACCTTCGCCGCATTTTCCAAAAGCATTTCCCGGAATAGTTAAAACTTGAGCACGTTCTAAAAGCATAGTACTAACCTGTTCAGATGTAAAATTGGTACTGCTTATATCTATGAATAAATAGAAAGTACCATCATGATTGTGTAATTTCATCCAAGGTATAGATTCAATTCTAGATATAGCGTAATCAATTCGCTTTTTGTAAGTATTTATGAGTGACGTTTGAATTTTATTTCTATTGTTTAGTGCGTAGATACCAGCTCGTTGGGATATTGAAGGTGCAGTGAATGCAACATTTTCATTTACCAATAGACATATATCTATTAATTCTGGTGGGGCTATTATATTGCCAATACGCCAGCCGGTCATGGCATAGTTTTTTGAGAAACTATTTATAACTATGAGCCTGTCTCTTATTTTTTCTATTTCAACCATTGAGTGAAATGATTTGTTAAAATCGTAGGCATCGTAAATTTCATCAGATATGATAGCTAAATCGTATTTTATAGCAATATCAGCTATCATATTTAGTTCATCCAAATCCAATATAGCACCAGTTGGGTTATTAGGAGAGTTAATTATAATAGCTTTTGTATCAGTGGTGATATATTGTTCTAAATCGTCAGAATCTAACGCAAAGTTATTGTTTACATATGCACAAATTTCAATTGGAACTCCACCAGCCAATTCAACTTGTTGTTTATAGGGCGTGTAATATGGGGCAAATAAAAGAACTTCTTCGCCGGGATTAATTATAGTTTCTAAAGTTAAATACATACCTAAACAAGCACCAACGGTTATCATCATTTCATCAGTACTTATATTTATGCTGTATTCATCTTCATAAAATTTTGAAATAGAATACAGCAGCTCAGGATCACCCCTAAAATCAGTATACTGAGTATGTCCTTTTTTAGCTTCATTTGAAGCAAAATCAATTATGGAACTGTCGGTTGTGATATCAGGGTCGCCTAAACTTAGATCTATTGTATGATTGAATTTTTTTGCTAGTTGATCAACGGCGCCCATGAGGGTAGGCTTTGCTTCTTTATAGCGTTTTGCAATTAATTTGGTTTTCATGGGAACACCTCCTGTGAAATATTATTCATCTAAATGAATAAATAAGTATTGTTGATATTATAGCATAAATAGTTTCATTGTCAATTTAAATTCTTATTATTATTCTTTACTTTTTTACTTTTTTGTAATATAATCGTATACATTAAAAACAAAAGACTCTTATCAAGAGAGGTGGAGGGACAGGCCCTTTGAAACCCAGCAACCGTATGTTCATGTACATGGTGCTAAATCCTGCAGCATTTAGCTGATAGATAAGGAAATATAACTTAAGTATGTAAACCTAAGGGATTATCCTTTAGGTTTTTATTTTTTTGCAGGAGATGATAAGGTGTCGTTCGATTAGTACAGAAAAGGGGTATGATTATGAAAATTGATAAATTATTTTCTCGCAAAAATGTAGTATTTTCTTTAGAGGTATTTCCGCCAAAACCAACTACACCTATCGAAACTATATACGATACGCTAGAAGAGTTAAAAGATTTAAAACCAGATTATATTAGTGTTACATATGGAGCGGGTGGTAATAGTTCTAATAATAGAACATGTGAACTCTCATCGCTCATAAAAAACAAGTATGAAATAGAATCATTAGCACATCTTACATGCATCCAATCTACAAAAGAAACTATTGAAAAAACACTGCTAGAACTGAAAAAAGAAGGAATAGAGAATATCTTAGCGATGAGAGGTGATTTGCCAATACGAGAGGTTTCGAATGGAGAGTACAAACATGCATTTGAACTCATAGAACATATACGAAGAAAACATGAGTTTTCGATTGCCGCAGCTTGTTATCCAGAAGGTCATTTAGAAAGCCAATCATTAGATCAAGATATCAAGTATTTAAAACAAAAAGTTGATTGCGGTGCAGACTATCTTATTAGTCAGTTGTTTTTTGATAACGAATTATTTTATAATTTTAAAGAAAGAGCATTTGAAAAAGGAATACAAGTACCTATACAAGCTGGAATTATGCCAGTTATAAACAAAAAGCAAATAGAGAGAATTACGAAACTATGTGGTGCTACGTTGCCAGATAAATTTCTAAAAATAATGAATAGATATGAAAATGACAAGATAGCGCTTAGAGACGCTGGAATAGCTTATGCAGTTGAACAAATTATAGATTTAATTTCAAGTGGGGTTCAAGGCGTACATTTGTATACTATGAATAATCCTTATGTTGCTAGGAAAATAAATGAAAGTGTAAAAAATATAATTGTTTCAATAAATAGTGGACAAGCAATTTAATAGAGGTGTATAAAAAATATATGGAAAAGTATTTTAAAATAGAAGAACGAGAAGTTTTGAGGTATCTTGGTTATGGTAAACATGACGCTGATGAATATACTTTGAATGTAATAGATGAATGTAGGAATGAATTGAGAGAAATTGCTGAATTAAGGTATATTTATAGAGTATTTGATATAGAAAAGAGCGAAAGAAGAATAGAGATTTCAAGAACAAAATTATCATTAGAAGGCAATTCGATAGTGACTCATTTGTTAGAATCTGATAAATGCGCTTTGATGGCAGTGACGCTAGGTACATTCCTAGATAGAAGGCTTATAAAATATTCTAAAGTAGATACTCATAGAGGTTTAATATTAGATGCATGTGCTACTGTAATGGTAGAAGAAATTTGTGATTTTGTTGAAAAAGAAATAGAAGAGATAGCATTAAATGAAGGATTTTGTATAACTAGAAGGTTTAGCCCTGGATATGGTGATTTAAGCATTGAAATTCAAAGCGAATTTTTGAATGCGATCCAATCACAAAGAAGTATAGGTATAACGG
This sequence comes from Tissierellales bacterium, assembly GCA_025210965.1. Classification (NCBI taxonomy): domain Bacteria; kingdom Bacillati; phylum Bacillota; class Tissierellia; order Tissierellales; species Tissierellales bacterium. Next base: position 13,937 of record JAOAQY010000046.1, on the reverse strand, counting down.
TTAATTCAAGTTCTATACTTATACCGAGAAAGTCAGTTACTGCGATTATAGGGTTTACTAGAAAAAGTTATCAAAAGAAAAGAGCTACATGCTTTGAGTGTGATAAATTTAAGAATTGTAATTACAAAAGGTCAGGTGATGGTTGTGACAGTTAAAATTAATTTACTAGATAAAATTTGGATATTTGATGGAGCTATGGGAACGATGCTTCAAAATGATGGCCTAGAAATAGGTGGCTTGCCAGAAATACTAAATATTGAAGCAAGTGAAAAAGTGGTAAATATACACAAAAGATACATAGAGGCTGGAGCTGATTTTATAACGACCAATACATTTGGTGCAAATGAGATAAAATTAAAGAACTCTAGCTATGAGGTAGAAGATGTGATTGATGCAGCTATAAAAAATGCTAAGTTAGCTTCTGATACCAAGGATGTGAAGATAGTGCTAGATATAGGTCCTATAGGAGAAATGCTAGAACCACTAGGAACACTTGCTTTTGAAAGAGCCTATGATATTTTTAAAAGACAAATTTTGCAAGGAGTAAAATCTGGAGCAGATATAATATTGATAGAGACAATGTCGGATTTATATGAGGCAAAAGCAGCAATACTAGCAGCAAAAGAAAACTCTGATTTACCAGTATTTTGTACAATGACATTTGAAAAAAACAAACGAACATTTGCAGGAGTGAATGTCAAGACAATGGTTATGACCCTTGAAGGGTTAAATGTAGATGCATTGGGGGTAAATTGTTCGCTAGGGCCAGTGGAACTTGAGTCAGTGATTGAAGAAGTTATGAAATATGCTAGCATACCGGTTATAGTACAGCCAAATGCAGGATTACCACGAATGTCAAATGGTGAAACTATATATGACTTATCTAGTGATGAATTTGCATCAGCAGTAGAAAAAATGGTTAAATCTGGAGTTAATATCGTTGGAGGTTGCTGTGGGACAACTAATGAGTTTATAAAGAGCCTTTCAATTAAGTTTAAAGATACCAAGCCATATATCATAGAGCGAAATAAGCTAAAGGGAGTATGTAGTGCACTAAAATGCATCGAATTTGAAGGAATAAAAGTGATAGGAGAGAGAATAAATCCAACTGGTAAAAAACTTTTTAAAGAAGCACTAAAAAATAACAATATAGAATATATAGTGAAGCAGGCACTAGAACAAATAGAAGCAGGCGCAGATATACTAGATGTAAATGTAGGACTTCCAGAAATAGATGAGGAAAAAATGATGGTTCAAGTAATTAAAGAACTACAGACAGTAGTAGATGTTCCGTTGCAAATAGACTCTAACAATTCAAAAGTTTTAGAGGGAGCACTTAGAGTTTATAATGGTAAAGCAATAGTAAATTCTGTAAATGGTAAAGATTTGGTGTTAGATAGACTTCTTCCAATAGTAAAGAAATATGGTGCAGCTATAATAGGTCTTACATTAGATGAAGATGGTATTCCTTCTAGTGCAGAAGATAGATTTAGAATTGCAGAAAAAATAGTAGATAGATGTTTAAGTTTAGGAATACCCAGAGAAGACATAATAATTGACTGTCTAACTCTTACCGCATCAGCTCAGCAAAAGGATGTAATAGAGACATTAAAAGCGATAGAACTAGTTAAGGCTAGGCTTAATGTGAAAACAGTTTTAGGAGTTTCAAATGTTTCATTTGGTTTACCAAATAGAAATCTTTTAAATAGAACTTTTTTATCAATGGCACTTTATTCAGGTCTTGATTTTCCTATAGTAAATCCAAATGATGTGGACATAATGGATACTATATCAGCTTTTAAAGTTCTTTCAAATGAAGATTACAATTCAAAAAAATATGTAAGTAATTTTGAAAATCAAATCAGAGAGACGAGAATAATAAAGAAAGAGAATGTTAAAAGAGAATTAGATAACGAGATGGATAATTCAAATGATGAGCTTATTCAAGTTATAATAAAGGGATTAAAGGAAGAATCAGCTGAAATCACCAAAAATATACTTAAAAAGAAAACTGAAATTGAAGTAGTAAACGAAATTCTCATACCAGCACTTAATATAGTAGGAGAAAAGTATGAAAAGGGAGAGATATTTTTACCACAACTTATACAATCGGCAGAAACTGTAAAGTGTTCTTTTGATGTCATACAAAGTAGATTGATTTTAAATGATGAAAATAGGATAAATAGAGGGACTATAATACTTGCAACAGTTAAAGGTGATATCCACGATATAGGTAAAAATATAGTAAAGACAGTGTTAGAAAACTACGGATTTGAAATAATAGATTTAGGAAAGGATGTTTCAAAAGAAAAAATTGTTGAAGAGGCTAAAGAAAAAAATGTTAAATTAGTGGGTCTAAGCGCACTTATGACCACAACGGTAAAGAGCATGGAAGAAACTATTAAAGCTCTTAAATCAGAAAATATAAAATGCAAAATATTTGTAGGTGGAGCTGTATTAAACCAAGAGTACGCAGATATGATAGATGCAGATTATTATGCAAAAGATGCCAAAGAGGCAGTAGAGATAGCAGAAAAGATTTTTTTCGATATTTGATGAATTACATTATGGAGTGAATTACTTTGTTTTTTCCAAGTTTTTTAGCTTGGTATAAGAGAGCATCAACCTCTTTTATAAAATCATAGCAATTGTCATCATGTTTTTCAGGTGAGAGTATTTGGATACCGGTGCTAATTGTAATTTTAATAGAATAATCGTCGATACCAAAATTATGGTATTCGACGATTTTTCTTATTCGTTCACAAACGGATATGCAGTCATATAAATCAGCATAGGGGAATAGAATGGCAAATTCTTCACCGCCATAGCGTGCTATAAAATCGTAATTTCTGATATTTTTTGAAAGAAGAGAGGCAAGCTCTCTCAAAATAGCATCTCCAGCTAAATGGCCAAATGAATCATTAATTTTTTTAAAATCATCTATGTCTATTATAGCTAACCCAAGAGCAGACTTAGATTTGTAGGCATTTTCTTTTAATAAATCAAAATGATAATAGAATGACTGATGATTGTTTAATTTAGTTAAAAAGTCAGTGTTGGCTAAATGTTTTAATTCGTTATTTTTTTTAGTAAGTTGATTGTAGTAATAGTTTTTTTGATTTTGTAAATGCGTTATTTGATTCAAAGCAAATCCAACGATAAAGCTTATTAGTATAATTACAAGTATATTACCGAATAAATCTATGAATATCAAATCAGAAGACAATTGATTGAAAGAAATAAAGACTTCTATAATTGAAGCAATTAGTGTAAATATTAGATTTTTAGGAAGAGAAAATCTTATGCTTTGAACCAAAACATACACAAAAAGCAAATTTGATAAATCTAGCGGAGCATTTTGATATATGTATATGAAAATGCAGACAAATACACCATCTATAAATCCAGTTGAAATAGATGGTTTGATATTGTCTGAAATGCGTTGTGAAGTTTTTTTTGCAAAATTAAATAGATTAATTAAAACATAAACTAAATATAGCGCACTAAAATATTTTAAGTGGAAGTCATTACTTTTAGAAAAAATGGGGAATGCTGCGTTCAAAAGTAATAATAGAATAACAACCTGCATAGATATATATAGTTCTTCAATTAATGCAGAGGCGTTTTGGTTCATATTTCGCATAGTAGAATCCTCCAAAAATTTGATAATGATTATCAATCGAAAACGATTATATCATTTTTGACGAAATAAAGCAATTTAAGAATAAAAAGATTAAATTTTTGAAATATATGTATACAGGATTCTTTTGGGAATTACCGCTAAAATTAATGATGTATAAAAAATGATTTCAATTTATTAACAATAAATTAAAATTTAAAAATATTTTTTTCACAAACGTTTGTTTTTGGAAGCAATTCCTACATTATTCATGTTGAAGGCGAAAAAAAGGAAATATGCTAAAAATAGAACTGTGATTAAAATAAACAATCGGAAGTGAAATGGTTGAAAAACGAAAGATTGTTAAAAAAGCAACAGACTTATTTATTTGAAAAAAAGCATTCAATTCCTCATATTAAAATAGGAAAACGGTTGACACAAAATGCAAACCGGGAGTATAATCAATCATGTATATTTTTTCGAATCATTAAATTAGATTTTCGAAATTATATCATTTAGTAAAAGGGGGAAGTATTCATGAGCAGATTGAACATCATTACACCAAATGAAGCTCAAATGGTAGTTGAGGGGCTTTATCATGATGTAGAACGAAGAATTGTGGCAAGTCCACCAGGGTTGTGTCCTGTAGACATGTCAGCAGCGTTTTTGAAATTGTGTCACGCACAAACTTGTGGTAAATGCGTGCCATGTAGAGTTGGGCTAGGTCAATTATCAGAGTTAATTGACGATGTATTAGAAGGAAGAGCAGATTTAGAGACTTTGGATTTAATTGAAAAAACTGCAAGAGTTATTAAAAACTCAGCAGATTGTGCAATTGGTTATGAAGCTGCTAATATGGTATTAAGAGGAGTAATTGGATTTAGAGATGATTACATAGAGCACATTCAGAATCAGCGTTGCTTATGTAGTTTGAGTCAACCGGTTCCATGTGTTGCACTTTGTCCAGCTGGAGTAGATATTCCAGGATATGTAGCTCTTGTTGCAGAAGGACGAAATGCAGATGCAGTTCGTTTAATTAGAAAGGATAATCCATTCCCAGTAGCTTGTGCTATGGTTTGTGAACATCCTTGTGAAGCTAGATGCCGTAGAAATATGGTAGATGATGCAGTAAATATTAGAGGAATAAAGAGATATGCAGTAGATCACGCTGGAGTAGTACCAGTACCAGAATGTAACGAATCAACAGGTAAAAAAGTTGCTATTATAGGTGGTGGTCCAGGAGGACTATGTGCAGCATACTATTTATCACTTATGGGACATGCGGTTACTATTTATGAAAAGCAACCAGAATTAGGTGGAATGCTTAGATATGGTATTCCAAGTTATCGTTTACCTAGAGAAAGGCTACAAGAAGATATAGATGCTATGCTATCAACAGGTATTGAAGTTCATACAGGTGTTGAGATTGGTAAAGACATCGATCTTAAAAAATTAAGAGAAGACTTTGACTGTGTACATGTTGCAATTGGTGCACAAGTTGATAAGAAATTAGGTATAGATGGAGAAGATGCTAGAGGCGTTATATCTGCAGTTGAGATGCTTCGTTCTATAGGTCTTGGAAATATGCCTGAATTTAAAGACAAAAAAGTAGTAGTTATTGGTGGCGGAAACGTTGCTATGGACTGTACAAGAAGTTCTAAGCGTCTTGGTGCAGAGAGCGTTACTTGTGTTTATAGACGTCGAGTTACAGATATGACAGCGCTTGGAGAAGAAGTTGAAGGGGCTATTGCAGAAGGATGTGAAATCACACCACTTGTAGCACCTATAAGAATAGAAAAAGATGCTGAAGGCAATGTAAAAGGTCTTTGGGTACAGCAACAAGTAGTTGGAGAGGTAGACGGTTCAGGTCGTCCACGTCCGATGAAAGCAAATATGGAAGAAGAGATGATTCCATGTGACATCGTTGTAGTAGCTATTGGTCAAAAAATTGCAACTGAGCAATTTGAAGCTCATGGAATTCCTACAAATAGAGGAGTAATAGCTGCGGCTAGTACAAGTGATTTTGAAGGAGTAGATGGAGTATTTGCTGGTGGAGACTGTGTAACAGGTCCAGCTACACTTATAAGAGCTATAGCAGCGGGTAAAGTTGTTGCAGCAAATATAGACGAGTATTTAGGATATCACCATGAAATTACAGTAGATGTTGAAATACCTCCTGTAAAATTAAAAGACAGCAAACCTTGTGGACGAGTTAATATGAAAGAGCGTCCAGCAGAGGAGAGAAAGAATGATTTTGATTTAATGGAGCATTGTATGACAGAAGAGGAAGCTCTTCAAGAGTCTAACAGATGCCTACGCTGTGATCATTTTGGATATGGCGTGTTTAAGGGAGGTAGATGTGACAAATGGTAAAATTAACTATAGATAATATCACGGTTGAAGTTCCTGCTGGAATGAGTATAAAAGCAGCGGCAAAGAAAGTCGGAGTAAATATACCAACACTTTGCTACTTAGAAGGAATAAATGAGATTGGAGCATGTAGAGTTTGTTTAGTTGAGATTGAAGGTACTGAAAAATTAGCTACTTCATGTAATACTCCAGTTGAAGAGGGAATGGTAGTTTATACAAATAGCCCAAAAGTATTAGAAGGTAGAAAGACTAATGTACAACTTATTTTATCTCAGCATAGTTGTGATTGTACGACTTGTGTAAGAAGTGGTAATTGTACACTACAAACATTGGCGAATGATTTAGGAATATTAGATATGCCATATGTTAAGAAACCAGAGAGAAATAAATGGAATAAAAACTTTTCACTTATAAGAGATGCATCTAAATGTATAAAATGTATGAGATGTGTTCAAATTTGTGATAAAGTTCAAACTCTTAATATCTGGGATGTAGCGGGAACTGGTTCTAGAACTACAGTTGACGTTTCATACAATAGAAAGATAGAGAATACTGAATGTGCTGCATGTGGTCAATGTATAACTCATTGCCCAGTAGGAGCACTTAGAGAAAGAGACGATACTGATGTAGTTTATGAAGCGTTAGCAGATCCAGATACTATTACAGTACTTCAAGTTGCACCAGCAGTTCGTACTGCGTGGGGAGAGACTCTAGGACTTACAAAAGAGCAAGCAACTCCAGAAAAAATGGTTGCAGCTATGAAGAAAATAGGATTTGATTATGTATTTGACACAAACTTTTCAGCAGATCTTACAATAATGGAAGAGGGAAGTGAGTTTTTACAAAGACTTCCAGAACTTAGAGAAAAGAAACTTCCTATGTTTACATCTTGCTGTCCAGGATGGGTTAGATTTATAAAAACTCAATATCCACATATGGTAGGTCAGCTTTCAAGTGCAAAATCACCACAGCAGATGTTTGGTGCGGTTACTAAAAGTTACTTTGCTGAAAAATTAGGAGTATCTCCAGACAAGATATTCTGCTTGTCAGTTATGCCATGTCTTGCTAAGAAAGAAGAGTGTGCGGTTCCAAATATAAACGATACAGGTGCGGATAGAGATGTTGATATATCTATTACTACACGAGAGTTTGTAAGAATGGTAAGAACTCAGCATTTAGACTTAGAAGCATTAGAAGAGCAAAACTTTGATTCACCACTTGGGGTATCAACAGGTGCAGGCGTTATATTTGGAGCGACAGGTGGAGTTATGGAAGCAGCTCTAAGAAGTGCTTACTTCTTGGTAACTGGTCAAAATCCTGATGCTGATGCGTTTGCTAAGGTAAGAGGATTAGAAGGCTGGAAAGAAGCTAGCTTTAAAATAGAAGATACAGAAGTAAGAATAGCTATAGCAAGTGGACTAGGAAATACTAGAAAACTTATGGACGCTATTGATAGAGGCGAAGTTGAGTATGACTTTGTTGAAATAATGGCTTGTCCTGGTGGCTGTGCTGGTGGTGGCGGTCAGCCAATACATGAAGGCTGTGAATTAGCTGGAGAAAGAGGCGAAATACTTTATAGCTTGGATAAGAATGCAGAGCTTAGATTCTCTCATGAAAATCCAAATATAGCTAAAATGTATGAAGAGTATTTTGAAAAACCACTTTCACACAAAGCACATAATTTACTTCATACTGATCATTTTGGTTGGGAAATGAAGAACAAATAGAAGAAATTTTAGGGAACCTAGGCTAGATGCTATAGGTTCCTTTTTTGTAGATAAAATAATTGCAGTCTCTAAAAAAAATATGATATTCTAATAATATCGTAAAAGAGAGGACGATGATTAGTTATGAGTAAAATAGGGTTGGTTATAGAAGGTGGAGGACTTAGAGGGATTTATACAGCAGGTGTACTCGATAGCCTTATGGAAAATGATATATACATACCGTATGTTATAGGAGTTTCAATGGGAGCTTGTAATGGAGCTTCTTATATATCGAGGCAAATAGGAAGAACAAAGCGGGCTACATTGGACTACTTACATGATAAAAGGTATATAAGCTATAGAAGGCTTTTCAAGAAAGAAACTTTATTTGGCATGGATTTTATATTCAATGAAATACCAAATGAACTGGTTCCATTTGATTACAAAACATATATGGAATCCAGCCAAAAATTTGTTGTAGTTACGACTGATTGCAGTAGTGGACAAGCAGTTTACTACGATAATAAGGAGATAGATAAGGAAAATAAACTTTTGAGAGCATCGAGCAGTTTGCCACTTATTTCTAATGTTGTAAAGTACAAAGGCAAGGAGCTCTTAGATGGTGGAATAAGTGATTCTATTCCAGTGAAAAAAGCATTAAGTGATGGAAATGAAAAATTAGTAATTATACTGACTCAGCCAAGTGGCTATAGAAAAAAGTTGACAAAAGGAATGTTTATGGCTAGAAAATTGTATAGAGATTATCCTAAGTTGGTAAAAGCTATCGAGAGCAGACATGTATTTTATAATGAAACACTTGAATATATCGAGCGATTAGAGCTAGAAGGTAAAGCACTTGTCATAAGGCCAAATGAAGCATTGAAGGTTAAAAGAGCTGAGCGTAATATAGAAAAACTAGAAAGATGTTACGAAATAGGATATGAACAAATGAGAATGAAACTTGAAGAACTAAATGAGTTTTTGAAAAAATAGTATAATGAGTATTATTACTAATTGAAATAAATACTAATTACCAATTGACAAAACTTATCAATTGGTATAAAATGAAATTGTCAGTTTGAAAGATTTACTCAAATTGATGCTATGGAGTGGTTTGATGGTAAATAATGAATCAGTTGAAATGTATTTAGAAACGATATATATACTCGAGAAAGAACATGGACATGCCCACGGGGCAGAAATAGCTAAAAGGCTTGGTGTTACAAAACCGAGTGTGTCTAAAGCTATGAAATACCTAAAAGAAAAGGGATTGATAGTTAAGGAACATTATGGAACAATAACACTTACGAGTGAGGGGCGCAGTGTTTCAAAACGTATATACAAAAATCATCGACTAATAACATTATTTTTGGAGGATTCTCTAAAGCTAAAGAAGGTTGAAGCTGAGAAAAATGCTTGTAAGATAGAGCATGTTATCTCAGATGAAATGATAGAAGCTATAGAGGAATATCTTGTGAAGCAAAATATTGATGTAGGTATCGAAAATGAGTTGGAGGCGTAAACATGGAAAATATTTTAGAACAAAAAATGGTAGTAGGTGGTAATTATCAGACTGAATCACAGCATGTGGGTGCCAATGATTTGACTCAAGCAGATGTTGATAGACAATATACTATTAGGTCTATTGAAACTGGCGATGAGGAATTAAAAGATTTCTTATTTACGCTTGGTTGCTATGAAGGTGAAGAGATTACATTGATATCTATATTAGCAGATAATTACGTGGTCACAGTGAAAGATGCTAGGTATAGTATAGATACAGAATTAGCAAGAGCTATAATTATATAATTTTATATTAGCAAATTTGCCAAATTCATTTGGCAAATCTTGCGTTTTTTTATGCTGAAAATGTTAGCTGTGGCTAACATGGGTATTGATAATTATTATAGATTTTAATTAGAGTGGTTAACTTAAGAATGTATTGCTATTATCATTTTATTTTTTTATCAAAAAAGTTAACCTCGGCTAATAATTTATATAAAGTGGAGGAGATTATTTATGAAAGTAGCACTTACGGGTAATCCGAATAGTGGTAAGACAACCTTGTTTAACGCTATTACGGGAAAAATTGAGCGTGTGGGTAACTGGGCAGGAGTAACTATTGATAAAAAGGAAGGGGATATCAAGAAAAGCCTTAATAAAACTGGTCGTGAAATTACAGCAGTAGACCTTCCTGGAGCATATTCGATGTCTCCATTTACATCGGAAGAAAGTATTACAAGTGAGTTTGTTAATAATGAAAATCCTGATGTAATAATCAATATTGTAGATGCTACAAATTTGAGTAGAAGTTTATTTTTTACAACACAATTGCTAGAGTTAAATATACCAGTGGTTGTAGCGCTGAACAAGATTGATATCAATCAGAAAAAACAAACTGAGATAGATACAAATGCACTTTCGAAAAAATTAGGTTGTCCAGTTGTTGAGACTTCAGCAGCTAAAAGTACAAATAATGGTTTGGAAAAACTAATAGCTGCTGTTGCTGGAGTTCGTGGACAAGTTCAGAGAGCTCCATTTGAAGCTAAAGGACTTAATAAAAACGATAAAAAATCTGTTGAGGTGTTTGACAGAAAAAGATTTGAATTTGTAAAAGATATTGTATCTAAAGTTGAAAATAAAAAACTAGATGTGAATAAGCAGACTAAGCAGGATGCTGTAGATAGAATAGTGGCACATAAGTGGTTAGGATTGCCGATTTTTGCGCTTATAATGTGGGCGGTATTTTCTATATCACAGACACATGTAGGACCTTATATAGCAGAAGTATTAGGTGGATGGATAGATGCTTTATATGGTGCAGTAGAGGGTGCAATGGGAGACGGTGTTTCACCGATTCTTAGAGCTATATTATTAGATGGTATAATTGGTGGCGTTGGTGCAGTTGTAGGATTTTTACCTCTAATAATGGTGTTGTTCTTCCTTTTAGCTTTATTAGAGGATTGCGGATACATGGCTCGTGTGGCTGTTGTAATGGATAGATTTTTCAAAAAAGTTGGTTTATCTGGAAAGTCTATTATACCTATGATTATAGGTATTGGTTGTGCAATTCCTGGAGTTATGGCTACTAGAACTATTAAGAACGAGAGACAGAGAAGAACAACCGCTATGCTTACACCATTTATGCCGTGTGGAGCGAAATTACCTGTAATTGCACTTTTTGCAGGAGTATTCTTCGATGATGCAGCATGGGTTGGAACTACAATGTATTTCATGGGTATAGCGATAATTATAGCAGGAGCATTGCTTATAGTTAGAATTACTGGAGAAAAAGGTGCTAGATCATTTTTCATAATGGAATTACCTGAGTATAAAATACCAAGCATCAAGAAGGCTACTATTTCGATGCTTTCTAGAGCAAAAGCATTTATTATAAAAGCAAGTACTATAATACTTCTTTGTAATGCAGCAGTTCAAATTATGCAAACATTTAACTGGTCTTTTGAAGTAGTTGCAGAGGGAGCTGAAAATACAAGTATTTTAGCAAGTATCGCATCACCATTTGCAGTATTGTTGATTCCATTAGGATTTGGAGTATGGCAATTGGCAGCCGCAGCAATCACTGGTTTTATTGCGAAAGAGAATGTTGTAGGAACTCTTGCAGTAGTTTACTCAATAACAAATTTTATAGATACAGATGAACTTGCATTGGTTTCAGGTAGCGAAAATGTAGCTCAAATTATGGGTATTAGTTCAGTTGTAGCATTAGCATATTTGACATTTAACTTATTTACTCCACCTTGCTTTGCAGCTATTGGTGCTATGAATGCTGAAATGGAAAATAAGAAATGGCTTTGGAGTGGTATTGCATTCCAATTTGGAATGGGATATACAGTAGCATTCTTTATTTATCAAATTGGTTCATTGATCACTACAGGGGGTGTAGGAACAGGTTTTGTACCGGGTCTTGTAGCTGTAACATTGATGATAGGATTTGTGGTGCATTTGGTAAAACAAGGCGATAAAAAAGCAGCAGCTAAAAATGGTACTAGAAAAATTAAGAGTGCATAGGAGATGATAGTATGGGAAACGTAATTGTTGGAGTAGTTATATTAGCGATAGTGGCCCTAGCAACTGTAAAAATCATCATAGAAAAGAAAAAAGGTGCAAAATGCATTGGTTGTCCGTATAGTCAATCGAATGGAAATTGCAATTGTAAATAATTTAAAAAGAGCTGTAATAAAGTAGATTGGTAAATCTATTTTATTACAGCTTTTTATTTATTATAAATTGATAAAATATAATTGAGCTAAGATAGTTTATTGATTTATAGTTATTGAATAGTTACAATCAAAAGTTTCGCCGATAGGAAGTTCTAAAATGCCAGCTTTCTTGCTGAAATCGTCTTCAAAGTCAACGTAGTCTGCATGGCCAAACCAAGGTTCTATGCACACAAATGGTGCACCTTCAGGCTTAGACCAAAGACCAACACATGGAAAACCATCAAAATCAAGAACTATTGATTTTGTACTTTTTCTGCTTTTCAATGCTATATATTTGGAATCTAAATTTTTGAATACTAGAGCATCATTTTTAAATAAATCATTTGATATATCTAGAATATTATTGTTTTTGAAAAAAGGAATAGAATTTCCCGTAAATAGACCTAATTTTGAATCTAAAATTTGCTGATAAGCTGTTTCAATTTTTTCAAATTCAAAGTAATAGTCGTTTATTGATTCGTCAGTTAATAATGGACAATTAAAGCCAGGATGAGCTCCTAGTGAAAAATATATTTTTTTACTATCTTTATTTTTTACACTATACTTTATTTCTATTTTGTTTTTAATTAAAGTGTAACTAACATACAAATCGAATTCATAGGGATATACTTTTAAACTATTAATAGAGCTAGATAAAATATATGTTATTGAGTTGTTTTCTTTGCTATAGATTTTGAATTCAGAGTCTCTAGCAAAACCATGTTGTGTAAGAGTATAGTTTTTCTGATTAACTCTATAAGTGTTGTTATTTAATTTTCCAACGATGGGAAATAGTATTGGAGCATGCCTTTTCCAATAATTTTCATCAGCGTTCCAAAGATATTCTAAATTGTCATTTAAACCCAGTATGCTGTTTAACTCTGCTCCATGTGTTGAAATCTGTATTTTTAATAAATTATTTGATAATGTAGACATCATGATTATAATCCTCCTTTAAATAATACGATTATAGATGTATTATATCATAGTAAAAAAGTTGAAATGTTTTGAGATAAATAATAGAATAAAGTAGATATATTAATTTAGATTTTGAAGGAGAAATGCTTTAGTTATTAAAAATGTTGATAAATGTGGTTGAAAGTGTTCAAATATACTCAAAGGAGTTGATGGATACATGAAACATATTACAAATTATAAAACTAAAGATTTTGCAGCGATACTTAACATTTCATTTAAGGTGCTTAGGTAAGGGGATGAAGAGATTGCAAAGGGCATACAAAGTCGAATTAAAACCAACAAAAAAGCAGATTCAAAAGATTAATCAATCACTGGGAATTTGTAGATGGTTATATAACGCTTATCTTGCTAAAAATCAATCACTTTATCAGAACTTTAAAGAGGGGAAAATAGATAAGAAAAGCGCCTTTATATCAGCTAATAACTTTGATAAATATATCAACAATGAAATCAAAGTATTGCATGAATACAAGTGGATTAATGATTGTGGTAGCAAGGCTAGAAAGAAAGCTATATGTAATGCAGAGTTATCATATAAGAAATTCTTTAAATGTGAAGCAGGCTTCCCTAGATTTAAGAAAAAGGGCAAGTCTAAAGTCGGTTTATATTTTCCAAAGAATAACAAAACTGACTGGAAGATAGAGCGTCATAGAGTCAATATACCTACCCTTAAATGGGTGAGACTTAAAGAGTTTGGATATATTCCAACCAATGCAAAAGTTATTAATGGAACTGTTATAGAGCGAGCAGGGAGATATTATGTATCAATTGTTTGCGAAGTAGAAAAAACTGAGGATGACAAACCTAAGACAGAGCCAATTGGAGTAGATTTAGGAATAAAAGATTTTGCTATTTTCAGTAATGAAGTTGTAAAAAAGAACATCAACAAGACTTCAAGAGTAAAAAAACTAGAAAAGAAGTTAAAACGTGAACAAGTAAGACTTTCAAGGAAATATGAATGTCTTAAAAAAACAAAAAAACTAGAAAAAGGAGGAGCTACTAGGCAAAATATCCATAAACAAACAGTCAAAGTACAAAGAC
>JAOAQY010000045.1 GCA_025210965.1 Tissierellales bacterium | reverse complement strand
CCATTAGACTACTTAAATTCTTTAGTGGACTTAAATCTTTAATACTACTATCTGGAAGACTGATTGCAACTAGATTTTTAATTTTATCTATTTCTTCTATAGAACTGATAGATTCCCAGTTCAAATCCTCAGCAATTGCAGAATCAATAGAAGAAGATGCAGGTGATACATAATTCAAGTACAATAGCGTATCAAGTTTATCAGAATAAATAGGCTCAGAATCATCTAGGTTTAGATTTAGTCGTACAATTTTATCTAAATCTTTATTCGAGAATGAAATAATTTGGTTATCTTTAGAGTCTGAAATTGTATTAGATTCTGGAATTTCTCTATATGAAAAGCTAATAAAATTGTCTTTGTGGGTTAGAATATCTGTAGCTTGTTTTTGTAAATATGAATAGTCATAAGAACTATCAAGCTTAGAAAGTTCAGAAATTCTTTCATCTATGTTGCTTGCGGATATCAATTTTGATATTTCATATACGATAGTTTTATCATCTTCATAGAAAATATAATCTTCTAGTTCTTTGCCAGAATAGTCATTACCTGCAATTTTTATGATGTTATTTTTTTCTGATAAATCATTTTTAGATACACCCTTTAAGTAAAGTACAGGAAAATAATTTGCATCTAGACCAGATTCTGAAAATACTATAGAAACTATTGTTGCATCGTCTAAAGCTGAATTATTTGTAAAGTGTTTGTATCCAGCAGATTCGTAATCTTTTAGAGTTGATGTTACAATTTGATTTGATGAGAAAAAGCTGGCGTTTGGATCAATGAAATCATTGGGTTGATTATAAACTAGATTTAGATCTAAATCATTTAAAATCTGAGTTGAAACTGGATTTACTTCGCTAGAATCATTGCTTTTAGCATTAGCTGTTTTTTTAGAGCAACCTGTAAAAAAGGTTGTGAATAAGATTGCTATACAAAAACTAATTAATAACATTTTTGTTCTTTTCATTATAATTCCTCCGTTTTTTCATAAATTTTCTTTACTTAACTATTATATATAGTATACGCGATTACAAAGTTACAAATTTCTGACAAGAAGTTTACAAAAGAATAAATGTTAATAGAACGTGATAAATACAGAGTGATAAATTGTGATACTATAGTATTAGAATTTATCATAGCATAATATAAAACGATAGAAGGGGGAAGTTGTAATGAGAAAATATAAATTGCTTTTAAGTATAATAGGAGCATCGCTGGTTATGGCAATGCCAGCATACGCTACGGTTTACAGTACAAATACTAATCAAAATGATATAGTGACTAGTACTGCTGAAGAAGATTTGAGTTCTAAAATTGTTGATAAGAATTTGGAGCAAGCAATTAGAGAACGTATAGATAAGATGGAGGGACCACTCACACAATCAGATTTACTGGGAGTTGATGTAATAAGTGTAAATGATGTAGAGTCGCTTGCAGGAATAGAATTTCTAGAAAATATCTATGAGTTAGAGATTAGGAAGTATGATAAATCAGACTTGTCACCACTAAAGTCATTGAAATCATTGAAAATTTTATTTATTGCAGAATCTAAAGTTAGTGATTTAACTCCACTTGCAGAGCTTAATAGTCTTGAAAAATTGACACTTGGGGCAAACAAAGTTAAGGATATTAAACCTATACTAAATCTTACAAATTTAAATAGATTGATTCTTTACTATTCAGATATAGAAGATATATCGGGGATTGAAAAGCTATCCAATTTAACAATATTAGGTCTAGAGGGAAATCAGATTAAGGATATATCACCTATAAAGAATTTGAACAAACTTTACTTTTTAACATTGAATGGAAATCAAATTTCAGACATAGATGCCTTAAAAAATTTGAAAAATGTATGGTATCTAACTTTAGGGCAAAATAAGATAGTTGATATAAATGCACTTGGAAATTTAGAAAAATTGGAAACATTATTTGTTGAAGATAACGAAATAGAAGACATAAATGCAGTTAAAAACTTTAAAAACTTGATGGCGTTTAATGCGAGTGGAAATAAAATAGAAAACATTGACTCATTACAAGGTTTGAAAAAACTCTCAAAAGTCAGTTTAGCTAATAATCAGATATCGGATATAAGTAAATTTAGAGATTTAGAAAGCCTTAAAGAACTAGATTTGAGCGGAAATAAAATAGAGAAAATATCATCACTTTCAAGTTTGAAAAATTTGAAAGCATTAGATCTATCGAATAATCCAATTGAAAAATTAGAATTATCTGATGTGCCGGAGTTAAGTCTTTTAAAGGTTAAAAATTGTAAATTGAAAAGCATGGATTTTGTCAATCGTATACCAAGCCTTAAACAACTTTATTTAGATAGCAATAACATTAGCGCTATATCGAAATTATATTCTGAAAGTGGGATAGAGAGATTAACACTCAAGGATAATAATATCAGCAATATTGATAGTCTAAGATACTATGTTAAGCTAAGAAATTTAGATTTAAGTGACAATGAAATTAATGATATAAGTGCAATAAATGATATGGATTTTGTGGAATTGAATCTTGAAAATAACAAGCTTGATTCAAAGACTGATTTTTCAATGATTAGATCAAATTATCTTGATATTGGTGGAAACAGCTTTACAAAACCTTCAATGATTGAAAAAGTCAAGGGCTTAAAATCTCTATTGATTGCAAATAATAAGATTAAATTGGATACAAGTTTTTTAGCTGATTTTACAAACTTAGAATTTCTTGATTTGTCTAATTCAGAAATTTATAATTATGAGAATTTGAGTTTTCCTAAATTGAAAAAATTGTCATTGGATGGAATTAATTTAGAGCACCCTGGAATAGTAATAGAAAAACTTGCACCAAATATCAAGGTACTAAATTATGATGATAATGAAGTGAAAAATATTGCTGAACTATCGAAATTAGAAGAGTTAGAGGAATTATCTTTAGATAATATGAGAGGGAGTGGCTTGGATAATTTGAGCGAATTAGCTAAAATTCCTAAATTAAAAGTATTATCTTTGAAAAATGATAATATAGAGAATATAGATTGGATGAGGCAATATGGTAATTTTGAGGTATTGCTACTAGATTTTAATTCAATAAGTGAAGTGGGCAATTTAGAAAATATGGAGAAGTTAAAATTAATTAGCTTAGTAGGGAATTCAATAAAAGATATTGAGAATTTGAATGAAACAAGGAATATATGGCAATACTTTGGGGAAAATGTACTTGAGGAGTATCCAAATATCAGAGTAGATTCACTAATTGGAAGTAAAGAGGACATCTATCGTTTTGTTGAAATTGATAGGTAGATAAATGATTTTAGTTCAGTATACAAAAATCAAAGTTAACGTTGAAATTTAAACGAAAACTTGCTATAATGATAAAGTTCCACTTTTTAAATGTGGTGCATAAAAATAGACAAAATGTGAATTAAAATAGTAAAACTGTTGATAAGTTTCAGAAAACTCACGGAACTTATCAACAGTTTTTTGTTTTTGTGTGGAAAAATCGAGACTTTTATTGCTAGAATCGTAATTATTTGAGCAAGATGAAATAAATACAGAAAAAATAACAATGGTAAATATCAAGATTTTGTTAGATGATTTCATTAGCATTTCCTCCAAATAAGTGTTTGATAGAAAAAATATTTCCTATTATTAAGAATATATCCATAAGTGCTATGCTTAAGCAATAATAACGACAATTGACTGCAAAAAAATTATAATAAAGCTTGTTAGAAAAAATGTTAATATAACATGGTAAATTATGTTACTATATTATTAGTAAACTAAATTATTAATAATATAGTAACAGTACATTAATCGGCAAAATGGGGGATACATAATGAAAAAATATAAATTGTTTTTGAGCATAATCGCAGCATCTTTAATTATAGGAGCACCAGTATATGCAGCGTTTGATGGTAATAATTCAAATCAGAATAAAGTAGAAGTTAATGATACAGAAAAAGATTTAAGCGTGAAGTTTGTAGATGAAAATTTGGAGAACGTAATCAGAAATAAGATAGGCAAAAGCGATGGCAATCTTACGCAAGAAGATTTAGATGAAATAAAAGAATTGTCATTGTACTGGGAAACTTCAGATAAACCAATAAAAAATTTAGAAGGTATAGAGTATCTTAGAAATATAGAAACATTGATTATTTCAAATAGTGAGATAGAAAATTATGAGCCGATATCAAAACTTAACAAATTGAAGCTACTAAAATTAGTAGGAGAAAATATAACAGATATATCTCCTATAGTAAATATAAAAACATTAGAGGTATTGAATTTAGAAAACAATGCAATAACAGATATATCAGGTATTGCAAACTTAGAAAAACTACAGTCACTAGATATTTCATTCAATCATATAAGAGATATTGCAGAACTTAATAAATTGAAAGAATTAATAATATTGAAAATGAATTTTAACAATATCTTTGATATAAGGTCGATTTCAAGTCTTGAAAAACTTGAACAGCTAGCTGCCTTTGGAAACCATATAAAAGACATATCACCTATATCAAATCTGATAAATTTAGAATCACTTGTACTTGGATTTAATGAGATCGAAGATATATCAGCTATAAAAAATTTGAGTAAATTGGAAGCTTTAGGGATGGGACATAATCAGATAAGTGATGTATCGAGTTTAGAAAATTCAACCAAACTTAGAGCCTTATTTTTGCGCAATAACAAAATCAAGAATATAGACGTCTTGCATAGATTGAGTAACCTATACACTCTAGAGGTTTCAAACAATCAAATTTACGATATAGAAGTTTTAAGAAACTTTGGAAAACTTTCATTTTTTGAAGCCATAAACAATAACATAAAGAGCATATATAGCTTAAAAGAACTAAGCCAAATGGATGAATTACTTTTAGATGGAAATGAAATAGTAGACATTTCACCAATTTCGAACTTAAAAAAGCTGAAAGAGCTGAGCCTTTCAAATAATCCAATCAAAGACATGAATTTAAAAGATATGCCAAAACTTAGAACATTAAAGGCAAATAATTGTGAAATAGAAGATATGCAATTCATAAATGAATTGCAACGAGTTTATAAATTAGAACTAAATGGAAATAAAATTGCTAAAATAGCTAAATTAGAAAAGGATATAAATCTTTCTGATTTTAGTGCTGATAATAATAATATCAGTGATATAAGTGAGCTGAAAAATTATGAGGACATAAATTATTTAAATTTGAGCAATAACAAGATTGATGATATATCATCGATATACGACAAGCGTGAAATTAGAGAGCTGAATTTATCCAATAATGAATTAGATGACAGGGTAGATTTTTCGCGGGTAAGTGCATCGATTTTAGATATTGGAGGAAATAAGTTCATAAAGCCTAGAGGAATAGGTGAAAATATTTGTTTAGAAAGTCTTTCGATAGATCACAACAAATTGGAGTTGGATTTGAGTTTCTTATCTGATTTACAAAGTTTGAAAGAACTTGATGTTTCACATACGACATTTCACAATTTTGAAAATCTCAAATTAGAATCACTTAAAAAATTGTCAATAGCTGGGGTAAATATAGATTATCCAGCAGAATTTATATCCAATATAGCGCCCAATATAGTGGCAATAGACTATAGCCAAAATAATTTGGATAATTTTCCGGAGTTTTCAAAATTACAAAGCTTAGAGCAGATATTTTTAGATGAGGTAAAAGGAGGAGAATTGTCTAGTTTGAGCAAATTTGCAAATATAGAAAAACTAAATGTTATATCTCTTAAGCGCAACAATATAAAAAATACAGATATTCTAAAACCATTTACTAAAGTAAAATGTTTGTTGCTAGATTCTAATGAAGTAAAAAACGTAGGTGAACTTTCTAAAATGGATTCGCTTGAAGTTCTAAGTTTGTCAGAAAATCCGATAGTAGATATTGATAAACTTGATAACAAGAAATTAATATATCTATATTTAGGGGTTAATCCTTTAGAGCACTATCCAAATACTAGAAGTGCATTTTTGTTAGACGATGAAAAGAAGATTTACGAGTGGTACTTAAAGGTGAGCCATTAGAAATTCTACTTAGTAATAAGTAGCTAGATAAAATAAAGGACGGTCGAATTATGGAATGGAAAATATATCTAAACAAAAGAACTGATCTTGAGATATTTGAAGATTATTTGCAAAAGCAACTAGCAAAAGGATGGTTATTGAAAGAAATTAGAGGTATTTTCGTAGGATTTGAGCAAACAGAGTTAAGAAAGGGAAGTTATAAATTTTGGATAAAATATTGGAAAAATGATGATAGAGAAGCTTGTGCGAAGAAAAAATATACTCTCTTGAAGAACTTAGAAAATACTGGTTGGGAACTCATATGTGAGAGTGGAAAATTTTTCTACTTCTTCAATGAAGATGAATATGCCATATTTCCAGTTAAAATGAGCACTGCGGAATTAGAAGAAAACAATCGAGAATCGTTGATATTTAGACCAGAAATGTTTTACGATTTTTCAGCTATGATTATTATACTTTTGTTGTGGTCAGAAAATGATGCTAATTATAGTATTATAGGAGATGATAAAGAGAGAGCACTGTACTTAGCTGAATTTTTACGATTAGGAATTTTGATATTTGGAATGATACATTTGCGTGTAAGCTTTTTGGGGAGAAAAAATAGAGAGAAAGAGTATTATTATAGTGATGTAAATGGTATTTTTAGGAGAATCAAGTTCATTGTACCTTATGTTTTGGTGTATTTAGTGAGTGGACTTGCTATAGGAATGATATCAAACTAAATTGAAAAACTCCACATATACAGTGGAGTTTTTTTCTATAACTACACCCAAACTTCTTAAGTAATTCTTAAAAAAATATAATAAACACATACTTTCTTGAACGCATTATATGAAAGAGATATAATAATACTTGTAGTATACATAGAAAAAATGGGCGTGATGCATTGGAATTTGATTTGAAGGTAGATAGCAAAGACGAATTAATTTACACAGTAAAGGTATTGAGTCCAATATTATTTTTGATTATAACATCAATTTACTGGTACAAGATAATTCATGAAATAATATTGAAAAAATATTTTACAAGTGATAGTAGTTTAGCATTATCAATCTTATTGATAGTATTTTTTTTAGGATTAGCAGATCAGATTAAATTTAGAGTGCCAGATGTGAAATTAGTAGATATAGAGAATTATGATGCATTGGAATTTGATAAATATCTAAAGCGTAGGAAATGGTACAAAATTAGAAGGATTATTTGGCTAGGATTATCATTAACTATATTCGTGGCAAGTATATTCTTAGATAAAGAAGTAAATATTGCTAGAATAGATACAGACCAATATATAGCTGTGAATAGATACAATGAAAGTTTTCTATTGCCAGAACAAATAGAGTTCGTAAAGTACAGAGATGAAATTATCAGGCATTCTGAGATTAAAAGATACAGAGGATACAATGCTTATGTGGCTAGAAAGTGGTATGTTAAGCAGAAAGAAGATGCTAAGTATGTTGATGAAAGAAATGATATATATAAACTCGCATACGATGCAAAGAATATATGGAAAGAAGGAGGATTATCATTAGACGATATACTGGGAAGAGAATTGAATTTAGACGAATTTGAGATATATACTCGCAATGGCAGTTTCACAATGGCGATTTTGAACGGTGAGTATACTTGTTTTGTAGAGCTTAGATATGATGAAAAAGCTAGTGAAGATTATATTATTAGGGAATTAAGAGCGTTGGTAGACGAATTAGAATCAGAAGAAAAAATATTGTTTGAAAAAGAAGTTTTGAAAGCAATGTATTTTAGATAATAAAAAAGAAAGGTTAGGGCTGCGACATGGAGAGACGATTTTATTTTAACTACAAGCGGGGATACAAATTATTTGAAAGTTATTTGAATGATAGGATTAAAGAAGGGCTATTATTAAAGGATATAAAAAATTCATTCGTGGGATTTGATAGAGTTGAGCCAATGAGTGGAAAGTACAAAATATGGATAAAGTATTGGAAAACGGATGATCGAGAAGGTTGTAAGGCGAAACGATTAGAACTTATGAAATCTATAGAAGGTACTAGATGGAAGTTGTTATTTGAAAACAATAGATTCTACTATTTTTTCACTGAAGATTCAAATGATGAATTCCCACTTGATAGAGATGTGTTGGAAGAAGAAGATAACTTAAAGGAAGGCTTGATATTTACAAATAATCGTATAATAGGATTTTTGTTTTACATAGCGGTATTTTACTTTTTTGGATTTACAGTAAAGCATTGGGCAAAGTCAATGTTATTAGATGATACAATGTTGCTAAAATGGCTTATGAATCTATTGGTAGTAGTAGGTCTTATTGTATTTTGGATTAAATATGGCGATGTAAATTTGGATAAAAAAGATATCTCATATTACTATACCGATGCTAGAGGTGTCAGAAAGAGATTAGGATTTATCATGATATGGGTTTTAATTTTAGGGAATTTATGGGGTGGACAATATATTTTAAAAGATCATAGAAATTCAAGTAAAATAACTTATTTAGATAGTGAAAATGATATGGATGTTTCTATAGACGACAAGATGAAGTATTTGAAATATATTAGAGAAAAAATTGATTTAGATGAAGAAATATTGGGAAGAAAGTTATTTGCAGAGAACGTAGAGGTCGAAAGTGAAGAGACGTACGCTCAAAAAATGATGGATATAGCGAGTCACTTTGATGAGAATGATAAGGCTTTTTGGGAAGAGTCATTGGAGATTGAGCAGAGTTTGTTGGTTCCGAAACATATTCAATATGAAAAGAAGGAAGATGCTGGACTTAGTATAAATACAGATATGTATAAATGTTTAAATTCTATTGTAGGACGTGCATTGTATGATGATCTTTACAGTCATGCTAGAGGTTATATAGATCATAGTGATTGGTTTGATTATGGTAAGTATGAATATAGAGAATCTACGGTAAGAGGGTTAGTTTTTGATGCAAATGAGCAATATATAATTCCCAAAAAAGGTGGGGTATTTGTATTATTTAGAAAGGGAAGCGATGTGTGCCAAATGGAAATAGCAGATAGTTATGGGCAATTAGACGCTGAAAAATTAGCTGTAGAGATAGAGCGAGAAGTGGATTTGATTGTGAAGTAATATAATTTGAACGGAGTAGAGGAGCAGAGATTAGCATGAAAAAAGATTTTAAAACGGTCCTAAAGACTATAGTATGGGTAATAGTAGGAATTATTGTATTTCTATGGGGGGTTATGACTCTTGTTTCTATCGAACTGAAACAATATTTAAAAGATGATGGTGCTTTATTTATGATAATTTCGTTTTTGATATTCATGATAGGACTTATAGATCACATTATATTCAACGTACCTAGTTTGAAACGATTGGACATGAGCAAAAGTGATGATGAGCGTACACAAAGAAAATATAGAAGGATGATTAAGAGCAAGAGATATAGGATGATTATAGCTGGAGGACTAAGTGCGATATGCTTTGTAGCTGGTATAGTTTCAGAACACAATGAATATGAAACGTATGCTGAAGAAAATGGAGTAGAGATAGAAATTATCCAATCGAATAGCATACTATTGCCAGATCAGTTAAGAATATCTGTTTATCCAGAGAAAAACTTTGCGTGGATTGCAAATGAAAGGTACAAAGCGCTGAATGAGGTGCTTTCAGGTATTTGTTATAAGGATATTAGCACTGACTATCCATTTGAATACGAACAAGAAAATTTAGGTGGTTTATGGGGTAGCGAGTCATTTGAATTAGAGGATTTTTTGTCAGAGAATATAGATGAATTCAAAATAATTGATGCCAAGGAGAGCTTTTTGTTAGCTATAAAGAAGGGAAAATATAGCTACAGAATAGATATAAATTATAGCAAAACAACTAGTAAAGAAGAATTCATATGGGCGCTGAAAGAAAGTTTAGAGAGACTGGGGTTAGCTTAAAATTTTAATTGACAATGAGAAATTCAAGAAAATGACCATGCCTACATGTGATTTTTAGCTCTTGATTTACTAGCATTTGAAAATATAAAAGGCGCTGGAATCAAACTTATCAAAAACACGAAGCTAGCATAAAGTACTATAGTTTGAGGATTTTTGATATCACCTATAAATCCAAAAAATACTGTGAAGACGGGAATGGCCAAGTTGCTTAGTAGCATGTTGAAGCTACCAACGCGTCCCATGAGCTTATTTGGAATAAGTTTTCTAAATAGTATTGACATAGTAACACTGCATATAGTAAAGCAGAAACCGGATAAGGCAGCTATTATATAAGCTATACTCAAACTTGGCATCAAACCGATACCCGAAAGGCAGAGGCCTTCTAAAAATAAAGCGATTACAGTCCATTTATAGGGCTGTAATTTTTTTTGCGAAAGCAAAAGAAATACACTTGTAATTATTCCAAGAGCACCCTCTATCGAATAATAAATACCAAGCTCTATACTTGATTTGCCGAGTATATCTTTAAATATAGCTGGCATATACAGGGAAACTGACATAAACATGCCATTTGCTATTATTCCAGCAAATAAGGTTAGATATAGTATCACCCTGTTTCGAGACATGAAATGAGCAGCTTCTTTTAGACTATCTATCATGGATATATTTGTATTTTCTACCTTATGATTAACTGGAATTTTCACGAATGATTCACTGATAGCAGAGAATATAAAAGATAGGGCATTTATAAATAAAAGAATCTCTATTCCTACTAGTTTTAGCATGAAACCTGCTATGGCAGAACCAGCAACAATGGCAAACCTTCCCTGCAATTGACTTAGTGCTCCTGCATCTTGTAATTGATCTGTTTCAAGTACCGATTGAGTACTAGATGAAATGGCAGGATAAAAAAGTGAGGATACTATCGCTATAGATATATTTGCGATTATTATTACAGGTAGAGTCAGTGGCGCATAAAGAGATCTTATAAACAACAAAAATATAAATAATCCATTTAGTGTATCACAAATTATGATGATTTTTTTCCTATTGAATCTATCAGCAACAACACCTGAAAATGTTGATACTATGGCGTTTGGCAAAAATATACTGATTATAGATAGGCTAAGAGCTAATGTAGAATTTGTTTGATCGTATATATACCAGGCTAGTGCAAATTCTAGTATGTGATCCCCAATTTTAGATACTAATTGTCCGAGCCACAATATCATGAAGTTCTTATTTTTGAAAATAGATTTACTGAGCATAAAACCTCCTGCTTATGAAATAATTATTTTTATGAACATTTTATATTACGCTGGTTAAAATGTCAATATATGGCTGAGGATTTGATTGGAAGATGGTGCTTTTTATATTTTAGTATAATTCGAATTTTGATAATGGGTATTCCGTGATTTGCGCCTAGCTTACTCTTAAAAAATCCATAATATTATACAGGTTTATTGAACATAATTATTCAAAGGTGTATAATTGAGCGAAGAGGTGATTAAAATGGAGTCATATACATTCATGTATGTAATGATTTTTGCTATAGCTTTAAACTTTATTGTGCATTTAATAGTATATTTTAGACATAGTATTAAAATTAGAATTAGAAATGAGATAAATAGGGAAATGATAATCCGAATATTAAGTGAAATCTTTACTCCGCCAATTGTATTTATGGTTCTTTCAAGGAGATTTCATTTGCGGCATATAGAATTACACTCGGATTATACTTTTATATTTTATATATGGTTTTTTATAGTAGTACTAGAACTTTGGGTATGGCAGTTTACCGTAAACAAACGAGGAATATATGTAAATTCTGGAACTATACCATTTTACAAGATTAGAGCGTATACTTGGTATGAAAGTGAAAGGCATAGTAATAAATATTGTAGAATAGGTTTTAAAATATATGAGAAAACAGGTCGACGCTCTAGTTCATATAGGCAAGAGATGTATTACTTAGTTCCTATAGATAAAAAAGCTGCTATGGATGAATTTTTAGAAAACAAGGTTAGGTACAGGGACAACGAAACTTTTGAGAGTATGACGGTTAAATGATATT
>JAOAQY010000044.1 GCA_025210965.1 Tissierellales bacterium | reverse complement strand
CTAAATAGATAACTAAGTTATCAATGCGCTTTCAAGTTATCTATTATTATTTTGTAGATGTGATAACTAAGTTATCATAAGCGGAGAAGGGGGATATTGATGTCAAAAGAAGATAGTAACGTACGGCTACAGGATTTATCATCACTAAAGTTTTTAATGTATTTCATAAAAGAAAAAAAGCCTAAAATGATTATGTCTATTTTTTTGGCAATTTTGGGTGAAATAGTTGGATTAGTTCCATACTATGTGGTTAGTCAAATAATTTTTAAATTGTATGAGAATTCATTGGAGGTAACTAGTCTTTACAAATTGGTATTTTTAGTAATTGCATCTCATGCATTAAAATTTGCACTTACTTGGAAATCTACTATGCTTTCACATGAGACAGCTTTTGGAATACTTAAAAATATCAGATTAGAGCTGACACAGAAGATGATGAAAATTCCAATGGGAGATGTACTAAATAGGAGCATCGGAGAGTGGAAAAATTTAATTGTGGATCAAGTATCAAAATTAGAGGATTCTTTAGCACATATTATACCTGAGATGACTGCAAATATTATAGCTCCACTTGTAATTATAGTATATCTATTTACTATTAATTGGAAGATGGGAGTAATATCTATGCTTACCATACCGATGGGAATGCTATGTTATCTAGGAGTGATACCAGGTTATAAGAAAAAGATGCAGAGGTATACCGATTCATCAAATGAGATGAATGCAAATTTAGTCGAGTATATAAACGGCATAGAGGTTATAAAAGCATTTTCTAAAGAGGGGAGTTCTTACAAGAAATTTTCGGATTCTGTTATTTATTTTCACGATACTACTATGGAATGGTGGAAATCCTGCTGGTTTTTTAATTCAGCAGCTAAGGCTATAATGCCGTCGACACTTCTTACTACATTGCCAGCGGGAGCTTATTTGCTCATGTCAGGAGAGTTAGAAATTAACAGTTTTATACTCTGTATAGTTCTTCCAATAGCATTTGTTGGACCAATGCTAAAACTAGCGGTATTTACAGATGAATTCAGTTTTATAAATGCAAGTACATCGTTTATAGGTGAGTTTTTAGATCAGGAAGAGATGATTTCGGGCAAGGAGAATGTAGATGATTTAAGTGGTGGATTTAATTTTGAAAATGTTGAGTTTTCATATGAAGATAAGCCAGTTTTGAAAGATGTTTCATTTATTGCTAAGTCGGGTGAAATGACTGCAATAGTTGGGCCATCTGGTTCTGGTAAATCAACTATAGCGAAACTTATGGCTGGATTCTGGCAACCTAATAAGGGAAAAGTTACTTATGCAGATAAGGATATGAGAGCTCTAAATGCAGACTCTTTTGTCAAGCATATGAGTTACGTAGCTCAAGATAATTTTCTATTTAATAAGAGCATACTTGAAAACTTGAAAATAGCAAATCCAAGTGCTAGCAAAGATGATGTTGAGCGAGCTTGTAAGATTTCGAATTGTCATGATTTTATAATAAGTTTACCTAATGGATATGAAACTATGGTTGGAGATGCTGGGGGATTACTTTCCGGCGGGGAGCGTCAGAGAATAACGCTTGCGAGAGCGATACTTAAAGATGCGCCTACTATAATATTGGATGAAGCCACTGCTTATGCCGATCCTGAGACTGATTATTTGATTCAAGAGTCTATAAATAAAATGGTTCGCGGAAAAACTATGGTAGTAGTTGCTCATAGATTGTCTACTATAGTGAATGCAGATCAAATATTGGTAGTAGACGGAGGACGAATTGTTCAAAGTGGAAGTCACAAAGAGCTCATGAAATCGTGCAGTTTATATCAAAATATGTGGAGCGAGTATGAAAATATGCAAAGGGAGGTTAGCTAGATATGACGAGTACAATAAAACGTATTCTGGATTTGAGCGGAGAATACAAATCTAGAGTACTGATCGGATTATTTTGCAATGTACTAAAGTCATTTAGTATGGCAGGCATGTTCATGGGAGTCTTTTATGTGATATTTAACTTGCAAAATTTGAGCATGGATGTAGTAAAAAATGCATTTTTCATAGAGCTGATATCAGTAATAGGCAGATTTATTTTTCAGTGGTTAGTAGATATATTTGCAACTGCAGCTGGATATGATGTATTTATGAACTATAGGCTAGAGGTAGGAAATAAACTGAAAAAAGCACCTATGGGATATTTTTCAGAGACAAAACTTTCAGATATTCAGATGATAATGACAACTACACTTGGTAGTCTTGAGATGTATGCGATGTTTACTATTTGCAATATTACAGGGGCTTTTGCCATGAGTGCATTTATGATAATTATGTTTGCGTTTTATTCATGGCATATGGCATTGCTTTCGCTTGTAGGGCTTGTAATTGGATATATAGTTTTGCAATCAGTTCAAAGAAGAGCTCATAGACATACATTAGAACTTGAAAAAGCTGAAGCAGAAATGATATCTAGTGTCATGGAATATACAAGAGGGATAGGCGTTCTTAGAAGTCATGTAAATGCTAAAAGTGGACAGAGTGATGTACTCTCAAAGTTTGAGAAAAAAAGAGATGCTGACTATACGCAGGAAAAGGCTATGTCAGGAGTTCTTAGAAGGTATCAAATGGTTTATAAATTAATTGGCGGAGCTATGGTAGTGTTAAGCGGAAGTCTTTATTTTAGCGGAATTTTAAATATGAATGAAGCGATAGTTTATATGATAGCATCATTTTTTGTTTACTCAGAGATTGAAAATATGGGGGATAGTGCATTTTTGAGTATGAGAATAAACAATCAACTCGAAAGACTTGACCGAATAGTGGATATTCCAGAAGTTGAAGAATCAAATTCACCTATAAGATTTAAAAATGGAGACATAGAGTTTGAGAATGTTAGTTTTGCATATGATAAAGAGATGATACTCAAGAACATTGATATTAAAGTTAAAAATAAGTCAAAAACTGCGATAGTAGGGCCTTCGGGAAGTGGAAAGACTACGTTGTGCAAATTGATTGGTAGATTTTGGGATGTATCAGAAGGAAAGGTTTTAATAGGAAAAAATGATATACGAGATTATGAGTATAGTGATTTGATGAACAATATCAGTATGGTTTTCCAAAATGTGTATTTATTTAGAGATACGATACGAGCGAATATAGCATTTGGAAGTGAAAATGCAAGTGATGAAGAAATCATTGCGGCAGCTAAAAGTGCTTGTTGCCATGACTTTATTATGGATTTGCCGGATGGATATGACACTGTAATAGGAGAAGGAGGTTCATCGCTTTCAGGAGGAGAAAAGCAGAGAATATCAATAGCTAGGGCGATATTAAAAGATGCTCCAATTATCATATTTGATGAGGCGACATCAAGCATAGATCCAGAAAATGAATCACTATTAGTAGAGGCAATGACAAAACTTAGTAGAGGTAAAACTGTCATAACAATAGCACATAAGCTTTCTACGATACAAAATGCTGATGAAATTGTAGTTATAGAGGAGGGGAAAATAGTACAAAGAGGAGAGCATGACAAACTTGCGTCAGAAAAAGGAGTGTATAGTAGATTTTTAGATGCGGTTAGAAAGTCTGAAAATTGGTCAATCAAATAATTTGACCAGAGAGAAGAAGTTATCTTAAGAATAAGTTACCTTAATATGGTGCCTGGCACCACCTTAAGGTAACTTATGTGAAAAATAGGAGGAGATTGTAATGAGTTCATTAGAAAATAAGGGGTTAAATGCCAAGGATTTGATAAATGTTGGTATATATACCGCGTTGTACTTGGTAGTATTTTTTGTAGTAGGTCTTTTGACTGCGATTCCAGTAATTTATCCATTTTTGTTTGTAATATGGCCAGTGATGACAGGAATTCCATTTATGCTTTATACAACAAAGATAAAAAAGCCAGGGATGTTAATTATTTCAGCTATGATATTGTCAGTTGCATGGTTTTTGATGGGATATCCATGGTATGTATTTATCACTTATTTCATATTTGGATTAGCTTCGGAGTTTGCGTTTAAAGCTGCTAATTACCAAAATTTTAAGATGATTTTGGTTGGGTATTGGTTATTTAGTTGCGGCTGCATTGGGGTTCAACTTCCAATATGGCTTATGGATGGTTATTTAGACGGTGTCGAAGAAATGATGGGAAGTCAATATGCAAATCAATTGGCAACATTTATGCCAGATTGGTTGATGTTTGGAGCATTTGGCCTTATATTCATTGGAGCAGTTATTGGAGCTATGCTAGGAAAGAAAATGCTTAGAAAACACTTTGAAAGAGCAGGTATAGCTTAATGGAAGATGTAGAAAGAGTCTATTTTAAACCTGAAAAACCAAAAGGTTTTTATTTAGATCCTAGAACTAAAATTTTACTTATGGCTTATATGTCACTTGCTCTTATGTTTTTTGGAAGAGATTTATTAGTAGTGAGCGTATTAGCTATGATGCCACTAGCGCTGTTAATTCACAACAAGCAATACAAGGTAGCCCTCATTTACGGGGGGCTATTTGTATTCGGAATATTATGTGCTGTTTTTCACATGAATTGGACGCTCCACCCAGTGATAAATGCTGTAGTGGTGCTTTTGGTAGCTCTCGTGGTTAGATTATTTCCAGCATTTTTGTTGGGATATTATATCATAGAGTCGACTTCTGTTAGAGATTTTATAGCAGCTATGAAAAAGTGGCATATAAGTGAAAAATTCGTAATACCAGTTTCTGTTGTATTTAGATTTTTGCCTACAATTAAAGAAGAATCTACAGCTATAAAGAGGGCAATGAAAATGAGGGATATACAATTTGGCAATGCTCAGTTTTGGAGAAATCCAGGATTGTATTTAGAATATAGAGTTGTACCACTTATGATATCAATAGCTAAAATAGGAGAAGAACTTTCAGCAGCGGCTATAACAAGAGGATTGTCAGTAGGAGTTAAGCGGACTAGTGTTGCTATGATTAGGTTTGGCATTTATGACTTTTTTGCATTAGTTATATGCTCATCAATAACTATTTTTGGAATTTTTAGGAGTGTGATGATATGATATCTTTTGAGAATGTAGAATTTAGGTACAAGGGGTCGGATAATACTGAAAAACACAAAAATTTGAGCGATATAAATCTAAAAATTCCAAAAGGGCAAGTTGTTTTACTTTGTGGTAAATCAGGTTGTGGAAAAACAACAATAACAAGACTTATAAATGGTTTAGTACCACATTTTTATGATGGAGACTTGAACGGTAAAATAAAAGTTTCTGGTATGGATGTTAGAGAGACTGATTTGGATATAATTTCTAAAAGTGTCGGCTCAGTATTTCAAAATCCAAGGTCTCAATTTTTCAATGTAGATACTGCTGATGAACTTGCTTTTGGCTGTGAAAATAGGGGGATGCCTGCAGATCAAATTTGTGAGAGAATCAATAGTATAATAAAGCCACTTAATTTGGAGCATCTATTAAATAGAAGTCTCTTTGAGTTGTCAGGAGGAGAAAAACAGAGGATTGCGTGTGGTTCAGTAGGTGCGATGTTACCAGAAATACTAGTTTTAGATGAGCCATCTTCAAATTTAGATATAAGTTCTATAGGAGAGATGAAAAATATAATAAGTAAGTGGAAATCTATGGGGAAAACAATTGTGATAGCGGAGCATAGGCTTCACTATTTGATGGATGTGGCAGATAGAGTCATTTATATGGCAGATGGATTTATAAAGAAGGATATAAGTGTTGATGAATTTCAATCAATTGGGTCAGAAGAATTGCATGATATGGGGCTTAGACAGTCAAACGGCAATGCATTGTCGTACGGAGAAAGATTTGAGGGAAAGGAAGCTATAGTTTTAAATAATTTTTATATGAGATACGGTAAAAGATGTGTGCTAAATATAGAAAATATGAAGTTTCCAAAGGGAAGTATAATGGCTATATTAGGTGATAATGGTGCAGGAAAGACGACGTTTGTAAATCATCTGTGCGGGCTTGTGAAAAAACCTAGTGGAAATATGGAGAGTAGCTCTGGTAAATATTGTGGTAAGAAAAGAGCGAAGAAATTTTTTATGGTAATGCAAGATGTCAATCACCAATTGTTTACAGAGAGCGTTGAAGAAGAGATTAATTTGAGCTTGAAGGGTCAGCTTAAATTAGAGGAGAGCAAAGATATTCAAGATAATTATGTATGCAGACTTTTGGAAAATTTAAATCTCAGAGAATATTACAAATGTCATCCAAT
The DNA here is from genome assembly GCA_025210965.1 of Tissierellales bacterium. Lineage (NCBI taxonomy): Bacteria > Bacillati > Bacillota > Tissierellia > Tissierellales > Tissierellales bacterium. The sequence continues at coordinate 30,806 of JAOAQY010000044.1, read as the reverse complement.
GTCGCTTTCAGGAGGACAAAAACAACGAGTAGCCATAGCATGCGCTATGGCATCTGAAAAAGATTTTTTGGTGTTTGACGAACCAACTAGCGGTTTAGATTATCATCACATGTTTGAAGTTTCAAAACTAATGAAACAATTAGCGAGAAAGGGTAAGAGCATATTTATAGTGACCCACGATCCAGAGCTAGTTGCAAGTACATGCGATCATGTTTGTTTCTTGAAAAATGGTGAGTTAGATTGGATGAAACCTGCCAGCGAATGTGCGGGTTGACTCAAGGATTATTTTAGTATATAGAATAAATTAATAATAAAAAGAAATGCATAAGTATTTCTGATTTTACTCTTAAATGTCCTCATGATAATCTGAAATGGTGAAGTTTTATATTTGAGATTATAAGTAATGGGGGCATTTTAAGATGGAGAAAGCTAATTTACCTATTGAATTTGAGAGTTTTACTGAGGCTCGAAAGCAGGGTTTTTTGAAGATAAAGGAAATAAAAGAGAATGGAACTAGAGTTGCAGGTATATTTTGTACTTATACACCTACGGAAATCATTTATGCAGCAGGAGCTGTTCCAGTTGGTTTATGTGGAGTGAGTGATGAAACTATATCGATAGCCGAGAAGGATCTTCCGAGCAATTTATGCCCTCTAATAAAATCAAGTTATGGGTATGCTATAAGTGACAAATGTCCATATTTTTATTTTTCAGATATAATAGTTGGTGAAACCACTTGTGATGGTAAAAAGAAGATGTATGAATTGCTAGGCGATATAAAGCCTGTGCACGTTATGCAATTACCACCAGGATATGATTTAGAGCATGATTTAAGCTTTTGGAGAACGGAAGTTGTGAGATTTAAAGAGGTATTGGAAGAGAGATTTGGCATAGAGGTTACAGAAGATGATCTAAAAAAAGCTATAGTTGATGGAAATAGAGAAAGAGCTTTAATCAAAGAGATGTATGAACTTGGTAAATTGAATCCATCACCAGTATCTGGTCACGATATAAATGCTATTGCTGAAGGGCTTAGTTTTACGTTCGATAGAGAAGAGAAATTAAGTAAACTTAGATCGTATATTGATGAGATTAAAGATAGATATGAAACTGATTTTAAAGGCAAGACTTCGGACAGACCAAGAATACTTATAACTGGATGCCCAGCAGGTGGTGTTCGAGAAAAAGTACTGAAGACTATAGAGGATTTAGGAGCGGATATAGTATGCTATGAAAATTGTAGCGGTCCAAAAGAAAAGGCTCAGATGATTAGAGAAGATATAGATCCTATAAGTGCTATAGCAGAGAAGTATTTGAATATAAGCTGTTCGGTTATGTCTCCTAACAAAAAGCGATTTGATGATTTGAGATCAATGGTGAAAGAATATCAAGTAGATGGAGTTATAGAGATAGTTCTTCAGGCATGTCATACTTTCAATGTAGAGTCTCATTATGTAAAGCAAATGGTTACAGATGAACTGGATATACCATATTTGAAAGTACTTACAGACTATTCACAATCTGATAAGGGACAAATAGAGACTAGACTTGAAGCGTTTCTTGAGTTTTTGTAGATAGAAAAGATAATTAATTTTAAAAGCACTAGTATTTAGTTTTAAACAAATACTAGTGCTTTTTGTATGTATTAATATTTGATTGGTGAATTTTTATTCGAAAATACCGAATTATAAATGAGATATTGAGCAAAAAGTGTTATTTAAATAGTCCATAATATTTAATTTTTTTAGAATTATTGATATAGTTAGAAAGTAGTAAAACATCGAATACAAGGGGGAGTAATATGAAAAAAAGAGGTAGTATTGCAACAAGATTGATGGCTATTGTACTTAGCTCAATATTAGTTATATTTGTTGCATCAGGAGTCGCAGTATTTAGCAAAACAAAATCAGAATTAACTTTAAATATAATGAATAATATTGAAACAAAATCTGATTTAGTAAATAAAAGTGTATCTAATATATTTGAGATAACAGAACAAGTAGTAAAACAAGGAGTAACTGACAAAAATGTTCAGAGATATTTAAGAGAAGTTGACACATATGATCAAATCGAAACACATGAATTATATGGTGATGTGCTCGATACATTATCAAATGTAGGAAGTTCATACGAGAATTTATATTTTTCATGGATAGCTAATGAAAGAGCTAATTTTTATTTGGAGAGTACTGGAACAATATCTAAAAAAGATTATAATTGTAGGACTAGACCTTGGTATAATTTGGCAGTAAATTCTAATAAAGTTGAATTTACAACTCCATATGTAGATGCAGGTAGTGGTGAAACAATAATTTCAGGTATAACAGCTATTCGAGAAAATGGTGAAATAATAGGTTTTTATTCTGCAGATATTTCTTTAGAAAAAATACCTGAAATAATGAATCATTACAAAATTGGTGAAAAAGGAACAAATTTTCTTATAAATAAGGTCGGGCAGATAGTATATGCTCAAGATTCTAATTTGATGAAAAAATCTATAAAATTGTCTGAAATTGAAGGATTTGAAAATGTTCAAGAAGAAGTGCTAGCTGGAAAAGCAGATATTGAAGAATTGGATTATAATGGAGAGACTTATTTAGTTGCTTATGAACCAATAATGATAAATGGATGGGGGATAATACAATTAGTTAACAAGTCAGAAGCTTTTAATTCATTGAACGAGTTTACTTCAATATTGGGAATAATATATGTCATAGGAATTTTAGTTCTGGGTTTTGTAGTTTTTGTAAGCGTAAGACGTATCATAAAACCGGTAATAGTTGCTTCAAAATATGGTCAAGTTTTGGCTAGTGGTGATTTTAGCCAAAATGTGGATGCTGAATTTTTGAAAAAGAACAATGAAATTGGATTACTGGCAGAATCATTCCAATATCTTACAGAAAATTTTAGAAATTTAGTTGGAGAAATTCAAACTACTTCAAATCAAGTTTCGTCTTCAGCAAATTATTTAAATGAAACTGCAGGACATGTATCTATAGCTTCAGGAGAGGTCGCAAGTACGATACAGGAAATAGCAAGAGGAGCGACTGATCAGGCCGAGAGCACTACTGAAGGGGCAATGCAAGCAGCAGAATTAGGAGATTTGATAGAAAAAGACAGAGATTATATGGATGCTTTAAATAACGCATCTGAAAATGTATTTGAACTAGTCAAAGCAGGATTGGTTATAGTTGATGATTTGAGTGATAAAGCAAAAGAAACTGACACTGCAACAAAAGAAATTTTCAATGTGATTAAAAAAACAGATGAAAATACAGGAAAAATTGGTGAGGCTAGTAATGTCATAGCTTCGATAGCAGAGCAGACAAATTTACTTGCATTGAATGCTGCAATCGAGGCAGCTAGAGCTGGAGAAGCCGGAAAAGGTTTTGCTGTAGTTGCTGAGGAGATTAGGAAATTAGCAGAGCAATCTACGGAGTCTACAAAGAGAATTGATGATATAGTACAAGAACTTGTAGATAGCTCAAAACTTGCAGTTACAACTATTGAAAGAGTAACTAAAATCATAGAACAGCAAGTCAATAGTGTTGGAGATACTGAAGATAAGTATAAAGAAATATATGCAGCTATACAAATGTCAGAGAAGGCCATAGAGCGTTTAAACCTGTCGGGAGAGGCCATGGAGGAAAAGAAAACTGATATACTGGATACTATTCAGACATTATCTGCAATAGCAGAAGAAAATGCAGCTAGTACTGAAGAATCAGCGGCTAGTGTTGAAGAACAGACAGCATCTATGGATGAAATTTCGTCAGCTAGTCAATCATTGGCTGATTTAGCTAGTTCATTAAATCAAGCTATAGGAAAGTTTAAAGTTAAGTAAGATATAGTTAAATTGAAAGAATAAATCATATATATAAAACCATGCTATTTCGTATTTTTGAGGATTTAGTATGGTTTTGTTTTTATAGATAAACTAAATAGAATTTTTTTGTTTTTTTCAGACTATTTAAAAAAGTTATTGCAGAGGCTAAAAAACTATGATAATATTATAACAAATAATTACCGCGATAACATAGCGCCGCTTGCTGTGCTTCTATATTGCGTTAATTATCAAATAAATTTATTTTTTTACATTGCGAGTATCGCGATAACAAATGCCATGGATTTGTTTTTTTTATCTTTTAAGTATCGCGATAACAATAAGGAGGTTTATTTGTGAAATTAGAAATTGGGAAAATTTATGTGAAAGACTTGGTCTTTGGAGAGAAGACTAGAGTTGATGGTAGTACTCTTTATGTAAGCAAAAAGGCAGTTGAGGATTTGGTTCTTGAGGACGACAAAATCAAATCAGTGAAAATTGATATTGCTAAACCGGGAGAGTCAGTTAGAATTACACCGGTAAAAGATGTTATAGAGCCAAGAGTTAAGGTTTCAGGGAAGGGAAAAATATTCCCAGGTGTTATCAATAAGGTAAAACAAGTTGGTAGTGGAAGAACTCATGCGCTTGTTGGTATGAATGTAGTTACTTGCGGTAAGATTGTAGGTTTTCAAGAAGGCGTAATAGATATGAGCGGTCCAGCAGCTGATTATTGTCCGTTTTCTAAGACTCTTAATTTATGTGTAGTAGTAGAACCAGTAGAGGGATTAGAGACACATGTATATGAAGAATCTGCTCGTTTAGTAGGTTTGAAGGTGGCGACATATGTTGGTGAAGCTGCAAGAGAAGTAGAGCCTAATGAGATAGTTACTTATGAAACAAAACCACTTCAGGAACAAATAGCACAATACCCTAAATTGCCTAAAATAGGATATATTCACATGCTTCAATCTCAAGGTTTATTACATGATACTTATTATTATGGAGTGGATGCTAAGCAATTTATTCCTACATTTATGTATCCAACTGAGATAATGGATGGAGCTATAGTTAGTGGTAATTGTGTGGCTCCTTGTGACAAGGTTACTACGTTCCACCACTTAAATAACCCTGTTATTCATGATTTGTATGAAAGACACGGTAAAGACTTGAATTTCATGGGCGTTATACTGACTAATGAGAATGTATTTCTTGCAGATAAAGAGAGATGCTCGGATATGGTTGGAAAATTAGTTGAATTTATGGGGTTAGATGGAGTAATTATAACTGAGGAAGGATATGGAAATCCAGATACTGATCTCATGATGAATTGTAAAAAGGCAACTGAAGCAGGAGCAAAGGTTGTACTTATCACAGATGAGTTCCCGGGTAAGGATGGTAAATCACAGTCTTTAGCCGATGTAGTTGAAGAGGCTGATACTTTAGTTTCTTGTGGGCAAGGTAATGCTATGCTACATTTTCCAGCTATGGACAAAGTTATTGGAATGACGGACTATATCGAGTCGCAAATTGGTGGTAGTGATGGCTGTATGAATGCTGATGGAAGTTTTGATGCAGAACTTCAAATCATAATAGCATCTACTATTGCAAATGGTTACAATAAATTAGCGGCTAGAGGATATTAGGAGGGAAATCATGGGGAAAATAAAAGTAGTTCATTATTTGAATCAATTTTTTGGAGGCATCGGCGGAGAAGAAAAAGCTGATATTACACCAAGTCTTAAAAAAGGTGCAGTAGGCCCAGGAGCATCGCTTGCATCATTTCTTGGAGATGACTTTGAGATAGTAGCTACAATTGTTTGTGGTGATAATTATTTTGGTGAAAACCTAGAGCAAGCTGAAGAAACTATTTTAGAAATGGTTAAAGGCGAAAATCCAGCTGTTTTTGTTGCTGGACCAGCATTTAATGCCGGTAGATACGGTGTAGCTTGTGGTACTATTGCAAAGGCAGTAGAGGAAAAGCTTGGAATAAAAGTAGTTACTGGAATGTATCCTGAAAATCCTGGTGTAGATATGTTTAAAAAGGATTTGCATATAATTGAAACACCTATTTCAGCAGCAGGTATGAAAAAGACAATGCCAAAAATAGCAAATTTAGTTAAGAAAATGGTTGGAGAAGAGGAGATATTATCTCCAGCAATAGAAGGATATATTGAAAGAGGAATTAGAGTAAATTACTTCAATGAAATTAGAGGCTCAAAAAGGGCGGTCGATTTACTTGTTAAAAAATGCAATGGTGAAGATGTTGAAACAGAGTATTCTATGCCTACATTTGACAAGGTTGCTCCAAATCCAGCTGTAAAAGATGTGAGTAAATTAAAGATAGCTGTAGTTACATCGGGAGGAATAGTACCTCATGGAAATCCAGATCATATAGAGTCATCTAGTGCAACTAAGTGGGGAAAATATAGCATTGAGGGAATGAGTGCTATGAGCAAAGACGATTTTATGACAGTTCACGGTGGATATGATAGAGCCTATGTGCTTGAAAATCCAAATTTAGTAATACCACTTGATGTGCTTAGAGAGATGGAAGTGGCAGGTGAAATTGGAGAATTAGCTAATTATTTCATCAGTACTACGGGTACGGGGACATCTACTGGAAATTCAAAGCGTTTTGGTGAGGAATTCACTAAGGGTTTACTAGAGGATAAGGTTGATGCAGTCCTATTAACATCCACTTGAGGCACTTGTACGCGTTGCGGTGCAACTATGGTAAAAGAAATTGAGAGAGTAGGTATTCCAGTAGCACATATAGCTACAGTAGTTCCTATTTCGCTTACAATTGGAGCAAATAGAATAGTTCCAGCTGTTGGTATTCCTTATCCATTAGGAAATCCATTACTTGGAGAAAAAGATAGCAAAAAGGTTAGAGAAGAACTTGTCAGAAGAGCATTGAAATCTTTAGAAACTGAAATAGAAGAACAAACAGTATTCGAATAATAATGTATTGGTGGTGGTCCTGTGTTTTATAAAGAGAGTAAAGCGGTTATAGTTACGAATAATAAAAAAGTATGTGAGAAATACGCCAAAGTCGTGGATGTTAAAGTAGCGGAAAATTATATCGGTGTGCTCACAACGGCAAAATATATGGTTTCGGATGGATATGTACTTTTGACTCATCCACAAGCAGGTAGTTTAAAACCCAACCAAACTCCATATAGAAGTGTGATGCTCGAGAAAGGTAGCTCGGGAGGGACTGATGTAAACGGCGTGATGCTATTAGACAGCGCGATAGAAACTTACCATAAATTTATTAAGAATCATCCTGTGCCGATTTATGAAGAGAGCATAGCTGACGACCATAGAACCATTGATCAATCTTTGATTGACAATGCAATCAGAAATTATTTGAAATAATCATATATTCAGCCTGTTTTTTGCGGGCTGAATATTTTTTAAGGAAAAATGCACATATAATAGCTATTTAGGAGGGTTATATGGATTATAAAAAGGTTTTTACATTTGCAGGTGCGTTTATAGCTTATTTGATTGGATCAGGTTTTGCAACAGGACAAGAGGTACTTCAATACTTTACATCATATGGTTATTGGGGAATAGCTGGGGTTTTAGTTACACTTTTGCTATTGATGTATGTTGGATATAGTTTTATAACAGTGGGGCAGAGAGAACAATTTGAAAGAGGTAGTGATATATATAAATACTATTGCGGCAATATATTGGGAAATTTTTATGATTATTTTTCGATAGTTTTCATATACCTATCATTCATAGTAATGGTTGCAGGAGCAGGAGCAACACTTAATCAGCATTATGGTCAACCAGTAGTAGTTGGAGGAACTATAATGACTATAATAGTTACGTTAGTCGTGCTCATGGGATTGAATAAAATAGTGGATATAATAGGGAAAATAGGACCGATTATAGTATTTATGTCTATAGCAGTAGGAGCAATAACATTGTTTATGAACTTCGGTCATATAGGAGAGGCTAGTAGAAGTATTCCGGATATGAATATAATGCAGGCATCGTCTAATTGGTTTATGGCAGCGACATCTTATGTTGGATTTTGTATGTTGTGGTTAGCTAGCTTTTTGGCATCTATGGGAGCGACTGCGGACAGCAAAAAACAAGCTGGAATGGGAGCAATTATAGGTGCGACACTTTTTTCTATAGCAGTAGGGGTAGTTGCTATGGGACTTCTTTCGGTTATAGAATTAGTTGGTAAAAGTGAAATACCTATGTTAATAATGTCAGGTAATATAAGTCCATTTCTAGCAACAGTATTTTCTATAATAGTGTATTGTGGAATATTTACAACTGCAGTGCCACTACTTTGGTCAGCATCTTCAAGATTTACAGAAGACAAGAGTAAGAATTTCAAGGTACTTACGATAGTATTAGCTGTTGTAGGACTAATTGTCGGAGTTAAATTGCCATTTTCAAAACTGGTCAATGTAGTTTACGTATTGAATGGATATGTCGGAGCGGCTCTTTTAGTGATTATGATAGTTAAGGACATCAAGAAAATAGTTACTAAAACAGCATCTGAAGAAGAAGCAGCTTAAATTTTGTTGTAAAAATAGACAGTAAATGCTATAATTTCTTCGGAGGTACGTGTATATGGTGATTCAAGGAAGAAATTTTAGTAGAAGAGAATATATTATAAAAGCGCAAGAGATTGTAAAAAAAGAAGGTGTCGAAAGCATATCAATTAGGCGATTAGCTAAAGAGATGAATTGTAGCACGACTACATTGTATAGACATTTTGACAATCTCAATGAACTATTGGTATACGCTCAATTGGTATATCTAGAGGGATATGTGACTCAGCTTCACGATAAAGAAGCGCAATGGAAGAATATATGGGAGAAGCACATAGGTATATGGGAGTGTTATTCAAGGCAGGCTTTCAGGTATCCAAAGGCTTTTGACTGCATATTTTTTGGACCACAGAGCAAGATTCTTCCAAGAGCGTTGCAAGAATACTATGATATGTTTCCAAATAGTATAAATATCGTTAGCGAATATTTGCAGATTATGCTTAAAGAGGGTAGTTTTCTTAAAAGGGATCAGTACATGTGCAGAAATTGTGTGAAAGAAGGAGTTATTTCCATAGAAAAAGCACTAAAATTAAATAAGATGGCAGTGTATTTTTTCAAAGGAAAATTCAAGACTATATTAGATGAGGGAACAGATGATATAGAGAGAGAAGTTAATGAAGTTGTAAACTATATTAAAGATATGGTTCTTTATTATTCAGATGATCCTTTAAATATATCATTGTAGTTTTTATAATGTATTGAAATAGAATATTTTTGACGTAATAGTTATTTTGGGGTTTACAAAATAAATAGCTATTACGTCTTTTTTTTATGTCAAAATATTCGAGTATAACGAATTATACGGTGTTTTTTAATGATGGCTGTTACTTAAATATTATTGGGGATTCTATTTTGTAAAGTTAGCTGTTATAGTAAAGAAGAAGCAAAGGCAAAATAAAGGAAAGAAATTAAGGAGGAGAAAATGAGTAAAAGACGTAGTATAGCAAGCAAATTAGTATCTATTGTATTGGTAGCCATAATATTTATTTTCGTAATATCTGGCATAGTGGTTTACAATAATACTAAAACTGAATTAAGGGCAAATATCGTCAAAAATATTGAAACTAAGTCTGATTTAGTTGACAAAAGTATATCTAGTATATTTGAGATAACTAGGCAGATTGCAAATCAGGGGACTACTGATGAAAATGTTAAACGGTATTTGAAAGAGGTCGAGACTAGGGAGCAAATCACAAGCCATGATTTGTATGATACAGTCAGTAGAACTATAACTAATGTTGCAGATTCATATGAAAATTTAATGTTTATTTTTATAGCAAGTCAAAATGCTGATTTCTTTATAGACAATACGAAATATGTTTCTAAGCCTAGTTATATAACGAGTGAAAGACCATGGTATAAATTAGCAATGGGAACTGATGGAGTTGCATTTACACCTCCGTATGAAGATTCTGGCTCAGGAAATACTGTAATATCAGGTATTACAGCTATTGAAGATCAAGGAAAAGTCATAGGTTTCTATTCGGCAGATATTTCACTTAAAAGAGTACCAGAGATTATGGAAAATTATAAAATTGGAGAAAAGGGCACAAACTTTTTGATAACAGATGAAGGTCAAATTGTTTATGCTGCTGACGAGACATTGATAAAAGAAGAGAAGCATTTATCGGATGTCAAGGGATTTTCATCTGTAGAAAGTGAAGTTTTATCTGGAAAGTCAGATATTACTGAACTAGAATATAATGACATAGGTTATCTGGTATCATATGAGCCAATAGAAATAAATGGATGGGGAATAATTCAATTAGTTGATAAATCAGAAGTCTTTGCACCGCTATCAAAATTTACTGCACTTTTGATAGGTATTTATATAATTGGAGCATTTGTTTTAGTAACCATAGTATTCATCAGTATAAAAAAGACTATTAAACCTGTAGTTCAAGCTGCTGATTATGCACAGCTTTTAGCAAAGGGAGATTTTAGAGAGGATATTTCAAGTGATTTTGTTAAGAGAAATGATGAGATTGGGGCATTGTCAAAGTCATTTCAGTATCTTACAGATAGCTTTAGAGAACTAGTAGGAGAAATAAAGGATACTTCTGATAGAGTTACATCTTCTGCAAGTTATTTAAACGAAACTGCTGAGCATGTTGCAATTGCATCTAGCGAAGTGGCAACGACTATACAAGAAATTGCAAAAGGTGCTACCGATCAAGCCGAGAGTACAACTGAAGGAGCTATGAAAACAGCAGAACTTGGAGATTTGATTGAGGAAAACAAATCACATATGAGGGATTTAAATCAGGCTTCAACAAATGTATTTGGATTAGTTGAAACGGGGCTAGAAATAGTTGATGACTTGAGTGTAAAGGCAAAAGAGACTAATTTAGCAACTAAAGAGATTTTTGATGTAATCAAAAAAACAGATGAAAGTACAGGAAAGATTGGAGAAGCTAGTAATATGATAGCTTCAATAGCAGAGCAAACTAATTTACTGGCATTAAACGCTGCTATAGAGGCGGCTCGAGCAGGAGAAGCTGGAAAGGGATTTGCAGTAGTTGCTGAAGAAATTAGAAAATTAGCTGAGCAGTCAACTGAATCCACAAAGAGAATAGATGAAATAGTTCAGGAACTTATAGATAGCTCTAGTTTGGCGGTTTCGACTATAGAGAGGGTAACTGAAATCATAGAGCAACAGGTTAATAGCGTAGGAGATACTGAAGGAAAGTATAGAGAAATATTTGAAGCTATAAAATTATCTGAAACTGCAATGAAGAAACTCAATGCTTCTGAAAAGGCAATGGAAAAACAAAAAGAAGATATATTGGATACTATACAGAATCTATCCGCGATAGCAGAAGAGAATGCAGCTAGTACTCAGCAGTCATCAGCATGTGTAGAGGAACAAACTGCATCGATGGATGAAATTTCATCAGCTAGTCAGTCATTATCTGATTTGGCAAATGAACTGAATGGTGCAATAGGTAAATTTAAAATTGATTAGAGAAAGAGCCAAGAGTAATTGTAAACTCTTGGTTTTTTTATTGAAAATAATCGCATTTAGGAATATAATGATTGAGGATTAAAAAATCTATAGGAGAAAGAGATATGTATGCTATTGATAAAAAGAAGACTATTGTCAAAATTAGTAGTATTATATTGATTGCAACAATGCTATTTGGTTTGTTAGAAATTATATTGATTAGCGATTATAAAAGGGAAATTAAGAATTACGATGATGATTGCATTGCACGTTATGAGGAAGAGTATAATACCATAGTATCGGGTTATAGAATGATTGCAAAAACATATTTTGATGAGATAATAAATAAAGATGAGATACTGAAAATTATGAGTACAGTGTATTCAGCGAATGCGGAAAAAAAGTCTTATTTGAGAGAAAAATTAGCTGATGAGTTGCAAGGAACATATGAGAATATGGTAGCAAATAATTTTAGGCAATTTCATTTCGTTTTAAATGATGATACGAGTTTTTTAAGAATGCATAAAAAAGATAAATTTGGAGATAGTTTGACTGATATCAGAGATACAGTTCGAATTGTAAATTCATATCATAGATATGCTGAGGGATTTGAAGAAGGTAGGGTCTTTAACGGATATAGATTTGAATATCCTCTTTTTTATAAAGAAACTTATTTGGGTTGTGTAGAAACTAGTATATCATTCATGTCTATAATTCAATTGATGGATGAATTATTTGAAAATCCAACATCATTCATGATAAAGAAATCGATAGTGAATGGAAAGGTTTGGCAAGAGCAGATAGCTGATAATTACAGAGAAAGTAAATTGTCAGCTGATTATTACTATGATAGAGAAGCACTTTCATATGTCAAAAAATATGGGAATTATAGCAAATTAATAGAAAATGTTGTTGGCTGCGAGGATTTTATATCAAAATTAGATAGTTTTTTTGACGATGGAGAGACTTTTTTAGTCAACTCTGATATAAATGGAACAATGTATTCTATTACATTTTTGAGTATAAAGAATGTGGTTGGTAAAAGTGTGGGTTATCTTGTATTTTATAGCAAAAATGAAGCGTATGGTAATTTTAAAAGAAGTATGATCATAAAGAGCTTCCTGGTATTCTTTTTGTGGATACTAGTAATGGCTATAATAGTACTATCACATGCATCAAAAGAAAAGGTAAATAGAGTGATGTATACTGATAAATTGACAGGAGCTTATAATAGAAATCGTTTCTATGAATATATGAAAATGCTTATGGAAAAAGCACATAAATCAGGAGGCGATTTAGCTATTATCATATATGATGTAGATTACTTTAAATTAATAAATGACAAATATGGACATTTAGTAGGAGATGCAGTTTTAAAAGAAACAACGGATTTGATAAAGAAAAATATAAGGTCTACAGACAGATTGTTTAGATTCGGTGGAGATGAGTTTATTATAGCATTGACGGATACAGATTTAGCTGAGGCAGGTAGACTAGCTGAAAATATAAGGAAAATGGTTTATGACAGAACTCATTTTGCTAAAACGGTTCATGCAGTTACACTCAGTATGGGTGTTGCAGAATACAAAGATGGAGAGCAGATTCACGAATTTATAGCTAGGGCTGACTATAAATTGTACGAAGCTAAAGAGGCTGGAAGAAATATAGTAAAAGGTTAGAGTTATATAATACTTAACTGAGATAAAAAAAGATCTACAAGTTCAATTTAATTGAAATTGTAGATCTTTTTTTGTGTGTATGAATATGAATAAATAATAGAGTTATTATTTTGCAATTTTTTCTTCGCTGTTTACCTCAACAAATTTATTTTCTTCTTTCAATACGATATTTAAAATAAGTGCAGAAACTGTACCAGCACTTATGCCAGAAGAGAAAAAGCTTTGTATAGCAGAAGGCATGCTATTTAGTAGATCAGGACGAACGGTAACGCCCATACCTATTCCTAGAGAAATTGCTAAAATTAGCATGTTTCTATTGTTTAAGTCTACATCTTTTATTGTTTTTATACCAGCAGAGACTACCATACCGAACATTATAATACCTGCTCCACCTAAAACTGGACTAGGCATTATAGCTATTAGCGCTCCAAGTTTTGGAAATAGTCCAAGTAAAACCAATATGATACCAGCTACTGCAACTACAGAATTGCTAGCAACTTTTGTAAGAGGTATTAGACCTACATTTTGTGAAAAAGATGTATTTGGACCAGCATTAAATATACCAGCTATAAAAGAGCCCACACCATCTGCTAATATCCCTCTAGATATATCTTCAGATTCCAATTCTTTTTCAGCAGCTTCTCCAACTGCAAAAAGACATCCTACTGTTTCCACTGTTGTAACTAAATATGCGGTTACAAAAGCAACAAAAGCTCCAAAGTGAAAGCTAATACCGTATTTAAAAGGCATTGGCACTGAAAACCAGCTTGCATTTGATATAGCTGAAAAGTCGATCATACCTAAAGGAATACAGACTATGTAGCCAAAGATGAGACCGATTATAACTGAAGCAGAAGAAAACATGCCCTTACCATATCTATTTAGTAGCATTATTACAACCATTACAGAAAAGGCTATAGATATGTTTTGTATACTGCCGTAGTCAGGAGAGCCAACACCACCAGCAGTCCAATCAATCGAAACTGGAAGTAGAGTAAGCCCTATTAGCATTACTACAGTACCGGTTACAATTGGTGGGAAAAATTTTCTAAGAGGTTTTATAAAGCGGCTCAAAAATATTTCTATGAAAGAACCCATTATAGTAGCGCCAAACATACCAGCTATACCATATGCAGATCCGACGGCTATTGAAGGCCCTACAAATGTAAAGTCGGTGCCCATTATACAGGGAAGTTTAGCCCCTACAGGACCGAGTCCTTTAGCCTGAATATATGTAGCAATACCAGCTGCCAATAAAGCAGAACTTACTAAAAATGCTACATCTTCTAATGGTAAACCGAGTGCTCCTCCAACAATCAGTGGTACTGCAACTATACCGCCAAATGCGGCCATGATGTGCTGAATACCCAAGAGTACAGCGATTTTGAGTGGTGGCTTGTCGTCTATCTTGTACAAAATTTCACTACTACTGCTACTACTTGATACCTTAGATGTGTCCATAAAGTATTCCCCCTATATTCTTTTATTTTAAAGTTATCACTTTGATATTTAAATGTCAATGTATTTTCAGAATATTTGGAAGAAAATACAAAAAAGTTAAAAAAACACAGTTAAAGTAAATGATGAATTCGTTCAATTTATACTCACAAGTTAGAAAATGATCTGTAGTTAGTAAATTGGCATGGATTAGTAATTAATCAATGATTATGGACATGTTTTTTTATGCATTGGTCGATGCTCGAAATGTGTTCAAAAAAGAAAGGATATAACTGAAACATGGTAAAAAAATAACTTCAAAAACATTGAAATATAGTATATAATAATGATTAGCGAGGGATATATATTCAATATATATATTGTGTTCTGACTTAAAAAATTACATTTTTTCTTATGTTTATTCTTTTCTTTGATTTAATCAATTTGAGTTAGCAAATTAATAGCAGTAAATCATTTGTGCAATTGATTTTATTTTAGCAGTAGTTTTTAGGTATTAGTAAATACATTAGAAACGCTTTTTTTGTTGTACAAATTTTTGTTGTGGGAACAATGACACCATGTTATTTTGAAGGGAGAGGTTTGATGAATAGTGATGGCAGTGATTTTAATAGGGTATTGTCGAAAAAGGATATACTAGCACTTGCGTTTGGAGCAATGATTGGTTGGGGATGGGTTGTTCTAGCTGGGGAATGGATAAAGATGGCAGGAATGTTAGGCGCTATGCTTGCATTTGTAATGGGTGGCGTGATGGTCTTATTTGTAGGACTTACTTATGCGGAGCTTACATCGGCTATGCCAAAGTGTGGTGGCGAGCATGTTTTCAGTCATAGAGCGCTTGGATATAACGCATCTTTTGTTTGTACTTGGGCTATTGTATTGGGATACATATCGGTTGTAGCATTCGAAGCAGTTGCACTTCCGACTGTGGTGGAGTATTTATTTCCATCCTATTTGACTGGTTATCTCTATGAGATAGCTGGATACGATGTATATTTATCTTGGGTGTTGGTTGGAGCTATTAGTTCTATAATTATTACTATAGTAAATTACTTTGGGGTGAAAGCAGCTGCTTTTGTCCAAGGAATAGTAACATTCTTGATTGCTTGCGTTGGAATAATGTTATTTACAGGATCATTTACTGCGGCACCAGCAGCAGAAATGGTACCACTATTTCAAAATGGTGGAAAGGGAATATTTGCAGTTGCTGTAATGACACCATTTATGTATGTTGGTTTTGATGTTATACCTCAGGCGGCAGAAGAGATAAATATGCCATTTAAAAAAATTGGAAAAATAATAGTATTATCAGTAATAATGGCTGTAGTATGGTATGTGATGATTATATTTAGTGTGTCAAAAACGTTGAGTGCAGAACAAATTCAAGGTTCAAGCTTGGTTACAGCAGATGCAATGATGGCTATATTTGGTGGTAGTCCTATAGCAGCTAAGATAGTTGTATTAGCAGGTATAGGAGGAATACTTACTAGTTGGAATTCATTCTTTGTAGGTGGAAGTAGAGCAATCTATGCTATGGCTGAATCGGGTATGCTTCCTAGCTTTTTGGGGAAATTACATCCTAAGCATAAGACTCCAGTAAATGCTATATTTTTGATAGGAGCACTTTCAACATTAGCACCACTTCTTGGTAGAAGTATGCTTGTCTGGCTTAGTAATGCAGGGGGGCTTACCATAGTTGTTTCATATATGATGGTTTCTATATCATTTTTAGTTCTTAGAAAAAATGAACCCAATATGAGTAGACCTTATAGAGTTAAAAACGGTAAATTTGTTGGGACTATGGCTGTACTTCTTTGTGTAGGTATGATATGTATGTATATGCCTGGTGGACCAGCATCACTAATATGGCCTTATGAATGGGGAATTATACTTGCGTGGTCAGCATTGGGGGCAGGCTTCTTTGGCTGGATGAAGTGGAAAGCGGTAAGAGAAGGTTCAGCGGAAGTGGGCGTGATAGAACAATCATCAGTATCTTAATGTTACAGAATAGAGTTTTAAAAAGATCAGGACTAAAGTTTTGCTTAAGTTTGAGCGGGGCTTTGTCCTGATTTTTTGTGTTTAATCAAAATTTTAATAATTTTGTAACAGCTT
The DNA here is from genome assembly GCA_025210965.1 of Tissierellales bacterium. NCBI lineage: Bacteria > Bacillati > Bacillota > Tissierellia > Tissierellales > Tissierellales bacterium. Next base: position 14,210 of record JAOAQY010000044.1, on the reverse strand, counting down.
GAACGATTGTAATGTGTATAATAAAATTATGTATACGCGATTTGTGAAAACAGAAAGTAGTGTAATATTTTACACTACCGACTAAATTGGGGAGTGACAATATGAAAAAAAGAGGTAATTTTATTGTTTTGGTAATGGCGGTATTTTTTGTGCTTATGATTGCATGTAGTTGTGAGTTTCAACTCGAGGGAGAAAAATCTAGCAAGAGTGATGTGCTGAGTTCGGCAGATAGTTTGTATGAGAATATTGATGAAGTATTTGATCCGGAAATGCTTTTTTGCGGAGTGGTGTCGGAATGGTCGAAAAAGAGCCATAAAATTGTAGAGTACTATAAAATAGATAGAAAAAGTCATATAAAAGCAAATGATTTAGATGAGAGCACTGTGTTTTTAAAATTAAAAATAGGGGATATGTTGGAAGAGAATTTTAAGTTTGCTAAGGATAAAATGGTTAGAATTTCTCAAGAAGATATAGAACAGGGAGATTTAGTTTATTTTCATAGAAAAAGTGAAGACTTATCGAAAGAAGGAAATATAGATGCTGTGATACTGGTAGAACAGGATGAGAAAAGTATATCAAATATTAAAAATTATGATGATGAAATTGAAGAAAATTTAGGTCTTTATATGAGCGAAGAATTTATAGTTACTCGAGAAAATGGAAGATTTTTGTTTTTTGATTATGATAGATGGCTCAATTATAAAGGCGAGAAAAAGGACTTTTCAGATTTATACAATACTGATGGTAGAACTTCTTTTAGATATATTTTAAGTCCCGATGATTTAAAGGGAATCGGTCTTATTTACTTCACTGATTTGGATTCGATTGAATATGCAACAAAATACATTGTAAAAGCAAAAATAAAAGATGTTGGGTCGTCAAAAAATAATTTTTATGTGACTTATGAATTAGAAAATAAATCTGAGTTAGTAGAAGAGATTATTAAAACTCATAGTGATATGAGTGAAGAAAGCAATGAATACTTAGAATCATGGAATGAAGGGGATATAGTATTCTTGAAAATAAATTGCCTGGATCAATTAGTATCAATAGAAAAATTAGATGATGAGGGCGAAAACAAAGTAAATCATTTGGAGAGAGGTTTAGTAATAGATGTAGAAGAGTTAGATAAATACGGCGATTTGGTTGAAATGACTTTGAAAGATGAAGATGGCAAGTTGAGAACGTTTTGGTCAAATGATAAGGGATACTTTTATCAAGAATTGAAACATTCAGTTATAAGTATAGATTCAGTTGCTGGCGGGTATGTAACAAAGGTTAATCCCATCATATCAAGAGAAAAAAATTCAGCATATTATACAGTACTAAATTCAAGCGATGGACAATTAGAACTAGGATATGGAAATATGAGTAGCATGGCTCCAAATCAATTTGATGAAAATCAAAGATCATGGGTATATTTGGCTGATGATTGTATATGGTTTGGCCAAAAAGAGAATCAAAATATTATAGGAGAGAGGATATATATTGAGCTAAATGATGAAAATAGAATCAGAACTGTCCTCGCTAATACAAGTGTAAGAAGCATGTTATTTGCAGGAAATTCTCCATATGTTGAATCAGAAGATAAAAAAACCTCATTAATAATAGGTCAAGTTTTTAAAAGTGGATATGGTATAGGATCATTAGATATAAGAGGTTTGTATAATAATATAGATGGAAAAATAATTGTAGATGAAAATACTAGAGGCTATGAGTATAGTTATGATTACGATTTTATAGTTAAAAATCCTGGGGAATTGAAAAAACTTTACAAAAATAGATTGGAAAATTTAAAAGAGTTTGATTTGACAAGTGAGAGATTTAGAAAAGGTGAAATTTATTTATTTAATGTTGGGATTGATGATTTTGTTGCAAGGGATATGATAAAAATTGTTCCAAGTGAAAGATCAATATTTGATGGAGAGTTAACGAAGATGAGATTTGAAACATCATCAGGAGATATTATCGAGTTGGATGATGAATTTGTAATTGTAAACGGAATAGAAAGGATAGGTATAAATGAATTTTTGGAAAAATATGAACATGGAGTGAAGAATGCAGTTGTATTAGTTGGTGATAGTGGAAAGGCAGAATGTGCAATTGTGACTAATAATGGGATATCTTATGTGCCATTTAGTTTCGAAAAATGGTCATCTATAGGGGAAAATAATTACACGGGATTTGGGATTGAATTTGATTCTAGCCAAATGGAATTATTTGATTTAAAGTCTGGAGATTCTATTAGATTTCATTTGAAAGAAGAACCAGATATCAAAAGACTTTTTGGGAAAAATGAGGTTGATAAGGATGCGCTTTATAAAATAGAAGGAGAAATATTCAAAAAAGATTGGGCGGAAGAACTTGTAATTAAGGGCGTTGAATATTTGGGGAAAATAAATGAGAGTTACATATATCGTTACTTAGGTAGATTAAATGGAAAATTTGTATTTGGAATGGGTGAAAACACTAATGATTTTGATTTAGCACATAGTTTTATTTTAAATGAAGCTGAAGAGTCTAAGTTTAGGGATGCATTAGACTATGGAAATATTTACAAAAATGATGAGAGAGCATATGAAGATATTTATTTTGAATTCTTTAGAGATGAAAATAAAAATTTGAAGGCTATAGAGAAGGTTTCTATGCAGATGTTTAATGAAAAATCAGAAAAATTCAAATCGCAAATTATTCCAGCTGAGGGAAGGCCTTTGAAGAATGAATATGTCGATGACTTGGTAGAAATATTAGATGTTGTAAAACAAGAGAATGATTACAAGCTTACAGTAAAAACTTCAAATGGAAAAGAGAAAGAAGTAATTGCTGTAGCTGACAATTGGTATAGGTACATTGTTGGAGAAAAGTTAAATGCTAGATTTGGAGTAGTAGATGGAAAAATAAATACATTAAATTGGGTAAATGGTATTGAATAAATTAATGGTAATATTAGGATGATTTGGGGTAAACTATATACAGGGATTAGACAAATTCATGATTTTGAAGAAAGGTGGTATACGTTAAATGAGGTATGATTTTAGTAAACCTATTAATCGTGCGAATACTCATTCGCTTAAATGGGATGGTATAAAGGAAAAGTTTGGAATAAATCCGGAGGGGATACTACCTCTGTGGGTTGCAGATATGGATTTCAAATCACCTATAGAGGTAGCTGATATGTTGAAGCACAAAGCTTCTCACGGTATATATGGTTATTCTGGTGATTTTGAAGATTATGAGGATTCAGTTATTAGATGGATGAAAAATCGTCATGGATGGGATATTGATAGAGGATGGATTGCGTATACACCAGGAATAGTAACTGGTTTAAATTTGTTAGTATCGGCACTTACAAAACCAGGAGATAAAATTATAGTTCAGCCACCAGTATACACGCCGTTTTATGAAGCTATTAATAATCATGGATGCGAAGTAGTTGAGAATCCGCTGATCAAAAATGGAGATAGATATGAGATGGATTTTGAAAATTTAGAATCTCAAATGTCTGAAAATGTTAAATTACTTATACTTTGTAGCCCTCACAATCCTGTTGGGAGAGTTTGGACTAGAGAAGAACTTACAAGACTTGGTGAAATTTGCGAAAAGCATGGTGTGATTGTAATTTCGGATGAAATACATGGAGATTTGATTTATAAAAAGTCTAAACATACGCCATTTGCTATGCTTGGGGAGTCATTTGCTCAAAATACAGTGATATGTACAGCTCCAAGTAAGACGTTTAATGTAGCTGGATTAAATACAGCAAATCTCATCATACCAAATGAAAAATTACGAAAAGCTTATCTAGATAAGAGAGCTTCGTTTGGTATATCTAGGCCAAATGTATTTGGTTTTGAAGCACTTGAAGCTGCATACACGTTTGGTGAAGAGTGGCTAGAACAATTGCTAGTATATTTAGAAGGAAACGCTGATTTTGTGAAATCTTATATTGATGAAAACCTGCCACAAATAAAGGTATCAAAACCAGATGGCACTTATTTGATGTGGCTAGATTTTAGAGGCATGCCTGTAAAAGGAAAAGAACTTGAAGACTTTTTGATAAGGGAAGCTAAAGTACTTATGAATCAAGGTGATTGCTACGGTACTGGCGGAGACGGATTTGTGAGATTAAATATAGGTTGTGCTAGAGTAGTTTTAGAAGATGCGCTTGAGAGGATAAAGGTGGCAGTAGAGAAATTGAATTAGAAGGATAGCCATGTGCTTTTGTATTTGGATATGAATTGAGATATTCACGCTAAGCGTAAACAATGAATAGGAGGAATGTCTTATGAGAAAAAGGATGTTTTTTACGTATTTATTATGTTTGGTACTAATTACAATTCAAGTTTGTCAAGTAAGTGCAAAGGCAGAAAAAACTAGCATAAAAGAGGAAAAGTTTGATTATTATCTTTCAAAGTTGGAGGCGGAGGAACATCATGAAGATGGTATAGGTTACAAGTTTATAAGGATAGATGGTGATTATTATTACTTTGGATATAGAGCTAACGTATTTACAGAAATGTTTGAACCAGAAGATATTTTTGGACTGAAAATGGACCCGAATTACGAAAAAATAATAGATAATTCAAAAGAGTACAAGCCTGCGTTTTTGGAAGATTATATTTGGAGAATTGATTTGAATAAAAAAGGTGAAATTATCAAGCTGCATCCAATAGATCGTGTTTATAATTTTAAAGGTTATAAAACTCTTAATCCAGAGCCTTTAGGGACGAATATGGAAGGGCATCTGAAAAATGAAGTAGTACAGATTACAGACTTTTACTTTGAAGGTTTAGAAGAGTGGATAGAAGTAGACGATAAAGTTAACGAACCTTATTATATGAAAAATAGAGATTATGAAGAGTGGGTTTTGAGATATAATTTGGAATCTGTATTTTTTGAAGATGATAATCCGATGTTTCTGGTCAAAGAAGACATAGTTCTCGCTCAATTTAAAATAGAGAATGGCAAAAAGAAAGAACTCTTAGAAGTTTATGATAACAATAGAGTCTATAATCCAAATTATTGGTTCATGTATGATATTTACAAGGTTATTTCAAAAAATAACGATGTATGGACATTTGGATGTCGGCGAGATAAGGATACTAATGTAGAAGAATTTGGTATAAATGAAAGGTTTTCACTGAAAGAAAATAAAGATATGAAGCAGTTTTATGATGAAAATGGAGCTATCGGCATTGGGGATTTTGTTCTTATATACACAATGTCACAGGCAAATGAATTTTCGGTATTAATTAAGCTAGATCCAAAAGAGGTAAAAGAGCTTAGCAAAGAGGCTAAAGGATTTACTCACTATGGCAAGACACTGGGGTTCGATTCGAGATACTTTTACCCAGGATTCGTTTCGGAGACTAGTGATAAACTTGCTGTGATTAGATATGTAGATCGAAATCCTCTTCATATAAAGGATCGTGAATTAAATCATATAATTATACCAAAGGAAAAATACAGCGATGTGAAGGTTTATTTTGTAGACTCTATAGAAAGGAGAGCTACAATTGAAGATCTTACGGACCCTAATAAGATTTTTGCTATGGACATATCAGATTTGAAAGCTGGCGATATGTGCTATGTACATCCATATAAAGATATAAAAGCTATAGTAGTTGTAAAAAATCCGCCTAGTTTTCTATGTGATGTGGATTCATTTGAATATTCGATCAAATATAACTATAGTAGTGCAGATGGATCTTTATTTGATGATGTAAGCGAGCAATATATTCGCGATAAATTTTATTCAGATGCATTCACGCTAGATGAGATAAAGGGAAGAGACGATTTTGATGGATTTGTTAGAATTACTGAATTAGCACCTATAGGATATTATAGAATAATTAGTTTGATTAAGTTAGAGTTATTCAAGTAGTAATGGTTAATGGATAGTTGTGGCTTCATATTATTATGAATTTGCGAGTCAATAATAATTGCAATTGGCTCGTATTTTTTTGAGTCAATTATTTTTTGACATAGAGTTGGTTCTTCTAATATAATGTGGTAAAATAAAGGTTAGATATTTATATAGAAGGAGTGGATTTCATGAAAGGATTTAAGCGACCTAGACCGGAGTTTCCAAAACGCGCGGTGATAACGGCAGGTATGCCTTATGGCAATAAATCTCTACATTTTGGACATATTGGTGGTGTGTTTATTCACGCGGATACATATGCAAGATTTTTGAAAGATAGAATTGGAAAAGATAATGTAATATTTGTTTCAGGTACAGATTGCTATGGTTCACCTATAATTGCGAGCTATAAAAAGTATTTAGACGAGCACGGTACTGAGGCGGAGCATGTATCACTTAAAGATTATGTGTACGGGTTTCACAAATTGCAAAAAGATATTTTAGGTAAATACGATGTAGCACCTAGTCTATTTGCTTCATCTGCATTCGATAGAAGTGGAGAAATCCACAAAGAGGTTTCAAATGCACTTTTTGAGAATTTATACAAGAATGGTTATTTGAAGAAATTGTCGACTCTTCAGTTTTATGATGAAAAAGAGGGAGTATTCTTAAATGGTCGTCAGGTAGTTGGAGAATGTCCTTTTGAAGGCTGTCAGTCAGATAAAGCCTATGCTGATGAATGTGCATTAGGACATCAATATATGCCAAGCGAGCTTATAAATCCTATCAGTATATTGTCAAATGAAAAGCCTGTATTAAAAGAAGTTGATAACTGGTATTTTGTATTAGATGAATATACAGAGCAGCTTTATAAAATGGTTGAAAAACAAAGAAAAGAGCGATTGGTAAGACAAACTATACTGAACGTAACAGAAGAATTTTTGAAAAAGCCTGCTATTTATGTGACTAGAAAAGAACAGGAAAAAGTTATAGAAGCAGGAGTAGAGTTTGAAAATGCTACATTGATAGATGAAGAGAAAAAACCTTCTGTAACATACGAGTTTGAATCATTAGATGATAGAGATAAAGCTAGAGCTATATTAGATGCAAAAACTATAAGATATAGAACTGGAAAAACTCTAGTTCCGTTTAGACTTTCTGGTAATGCAAAGTGGGGAGTTCCTGTACCAAATACAGATGGATTGGATGATTTGACATTCTGGGTATGGCCTGAATCTCTTTGGGCTCCTATTTCGTTTACTAAAACGTATTTAGAATCTATTGGCAAAGATGCTGCTGATTGGAAAGATTGGTGGATTTCAGAAGATACTAAAGCATATCAGTTCATAGGAGAAGATAACGTGTACTTTTACGGAATCGCTGAAATGGCTATGCTTATGGCATATTTGGGTCATGGACCTAAGTCAGAAGAGGATGTTGAAAACATTAATTTCCCTCAATTAGTAGCTAATCGTCATTTATTGTTCTTAAATTCTAAGGCTAGTAGCTCTGGAGATATAAAGCCACCTATGGCTGATGAGCTTTTAGACTACTATACAAAAGATCAGCTAAGAATGCATTTCTTAAGCCTTGGTCTTTCTAAGAGAAGTGTAAGTTTTAACCCACAGCCATTTGACCCAGATGCGAATAAAGATGAAGCAGACGTGGTTCTTAAAGATGGTAATTTACTTACTAATGTTTACAATAGATTACTTCGTTCTTGTTTCTATACGACACAAAAGTATTTTGATAACAAAATTCCTAATTTAGAAGTATCTGAAGAAATGCTTCAATTAGTTGAAAAAACTGCTTTGAATTATGAGCAAAATATGTACAGACAAGAATTCCACCGTGTGATTTCTGATTTGGATAGTTTAATTAGAAAGCTATCTAAGTATTTCTCTAGAGAGATGAAGAAAGCTGACGATGCAGATGATAATGACATGAGAGCACAGGTTATAGCTGACAGTTTCTATGGTGCACAAGTGACACTTACACTGCTTCACCCAATAGTACCAGAAAGTAGTGAAAAAGTACTTGAGTACATGAACTTAAATGACAGTGTTTGGTCTTGGGATTACATCATGGAACCTATTTCGAAGCACATGAATGATGTAGAAAATCACAAAATAAATACAATTCCACCTAAATTTGACTTTTTTGCCAAGCTTGAGAGCCAGTTTAAGTAGATAAATTTTAAAAATTACATGAGCTGTATTGCCAAAAAACAAGTGTATTTTACTTGTTTTTTGACGATACAGTTTTTTATTTTGAGCCGAGATTGATATGAATTTTTGCATGGCTCAAAAATTCACATAATATATCAAAGTATATTTTAAGCTGAATTTAATTGTTATTTTTGGGCTAAAGATGTAAAATCAATTTCATGGAGGTTTTTATATGAAACATTTTAGAGTTACAAATGATAAGAAACGTGAATTTGATGATATGAGAAGGTATGTGATTAGACGATCTGAAAATGGCGCAGATGGATGCATTGATGAAATGACTTGGAGAGATTTAGTCATGGATGAAGTTTTTAAAAAGATAGATTATACATCTTCTACAGCAGGGGAGTATGTTTTTTACGATATGCTTAGAAGACCTGTTTTTGACAATGAAACACTATATGATAGACAAGAAAAAATAAAGAAGTTTGAAAATGATGAAATCATTAAACAAAAAGTGGTAAAGGTACTTAGAAAAGCTGGCAAAACTGATATGGATGTGGCAAATATTCTTTATTCGGATATGGAGTATGAGAAAAAGTTTCATTGGATTTGCAAAGGTCTTTATCTGGCGTTGATTGTTATGATGATTTTAATGGCAGTGATAAAAAGTTCTGTATTTATGTTTGCATTTGGAATTCTGCTCATGGCAAATATGGCACTGCATTATAATTTGAAAATGAAAATGGTGGGTAGAGTCGAAGCTGTTCAGTACTTGGGAAGACTAGTTAATTGTAGTGAAGAGCTCGCAAGAGTGTTTGACTCTATTGATTCAAATACGGCTAAAGAACTTAGATCAATAAAGAAAGAGTGCAAGAAACTAGGAAAACGTTCGAGAAATGTGTCTTTAGTTGAAGGACTTGACGTGCTCGGAGATTACCTAACTATAATATTTCTGATTAAAGAGAGATCGTTTTTTGATTCTGTACGAGAAGTTGAAAAAAACAAGGAACATCTTCAGAGGTTATTTCGCATATTTGGGGAGGTAGACACATTTGTTGCAGTTTCAGAATACAGAGAATCCATAGAGAAATATTGCAAACCTGTATTTAGAGAAGAAAGTAAATATCTAAAATTAAGGGGAATAGCACATCCTCTAATTGATAATCCGATATCTAATGATATAAGTGTATCAGGACATAGTGTTTTGATTACAGGTTCTAATATGTCAGGAAAATCGACTTTTGTGAGAATGGTAGGGGTAAACGCATTGTTGGCACAGACCATTATGACTTGCATTTGCGACAGTTATGAAGCTAGTTTTTTCAAAATAGTTACGTCTATAAGTCCGCAGGATGATTTGATGGGTGGTAAAAGTTATTATATGAGTGAGGCTGAATCAATAAAAAGAATAGTTGATACAAGTGGAGATAAAATAACGACACTAGCTCTCATAGATGAAATTTTCAGAGGAACTAATCCAATAGAGCGAGTTAATGCTGCAGCTGAAATACTTGATTATGTGGATGCGAGAAATGGACTTGTAATGGTGGCAACTCACGATTTAGAACTGACAAAGATGGTTAAAAATTATGATTTTTATTACTTCATGGATGATGTAGACGACGAAGGATTGGCATTTGATTATACTATAAGACCTGGAATTTCGCCTACTAGAAATGCAGTGAAAGTATTGAAATTATTGGGATATCCTGATGAATTGCTCGATAGAATAGAAAAGCAATTGGAGACAAAAACATTAGCTGTATAGTTTTGATAAAAGAACTCAGGATATGTGAGATTTAAAATAAATTTATCATAAAAAAAGCCCTATTATACTTCGCTTTGAAGTGTGATAGGGCTTTGTGTTAGGGCATTATTTAGTTTTAAATTTACTTATCTCTTCTTGTAAATCTTGAGAAAGTGATGCAAGTGATTCGCTAGAATTTGCTATTTCTTCCATGGAAGCTAATTGTTCTTCCGTAGAGGCTGAAACTTCTTCAGTTGAAGCTGCATTTTCTTCTGCTATAGAAGAAAGATTTTGCATTTTATCTAATATTTCGTTTTTCTTTTCGTGAACTTGTTCACTATAAGCGACCATATTTGATATTTCAATTGCTACAACTCTTATAGCTCCTTCTATTTCTTTGTATTTTTCTTCTGTTAAATCAACACTTTTTAGCTGTTCTTTTAGAGTGTCTACCATTGACTCCACAGTTTGAACTGCGTCATTTGAGTTTTCTATAAGCTCTGTAACTATAGCATCGATTTCTTTTGTAGATTTGCTTGATTGTTCTGCCAGTTTTCGTATTTCCTCTGCGACTACTGCAAAGCCTTTTCCGTGTTCACCGGCTCTAGCGGCTTCTATAGCAGCGTTTAGAGCGAGTAGATTTGTTTGCTCAGCGATAGATTCGATTACGATACTAGCTTGCTTTATTTTTTCAGAACTATCGCTAGTTTTTAGTATTACTTTTCTTATGCTTTCAGATGCGTGCTCACTGTTCTTAGCTTTTTGAGTAAGATCAGATACTATATCTAGTCCAGATTCTATAGATTTTTCAACAGATGCAGATTGCTCATTTATTTTTTCAATTATATTTTGTTCTTTTTCAACTAAATCTCCTAATTCTTCAGTTTTGAAAGATCCTTCCTGAGTATCTAAGGCTTGACCAGTTGCACCATTTGCAATTTCATCTACAGTCTTTGTTATCTCCTCAGAAGTTAATGCAGCTTGGTTTGCAGCAGTTGAGAGCTCATTTGCCGCTGAATCTACTTGCATAGATGATTCCTTGACCTGTTTTAAAAGTGAATTAAAGCTAGAATCCATATTTTCAAATGCTTCTGCTAGTTCGCCAAGTTCATCTCTTCTATTTAGAAATTTCTTTGGTATTTCATTGCTCAAATCACCAGAAGCCATTACTTTAGCAAATGCAGCAGCTTCTTTTATAGGTTTTAAACTTCTTCGTATCATTATATAAATCAATACTACTAAAAATGTAGCTCCAGCTAGATAGCTCATTGACATTACAAATACAGCTTTATGAAGGTCAGCTTGCATTTCTTCTTGTTCCGCTAGTATAGCAACTGACCAGCCACTTATTTCTATTGGTTGGTACGACATATAGTATGATTTTCCTTCATAATCAATATCTATTATATCGTGTTCACCAGCTATCATTTTGCTACCGATATTCTTTAAATCACTGTCATCTAATATATTTTCAGTCATTATTTTTTTATCATTTTTATCGTAGATTATAGTACCATCACTAGAAATCAATATATTTCGGCCCATATCACCTATGGTCTGTTCCTCCATGATTACAGGTAATTCGGATATACTCATGTCTATACAGGCAAAGCTACCAGCTTCATCTCTATAGAGTTTTGATAGAGTTAGTACCAATTCTCCAGTTATAGCATCTGTATATGGTTTTGTAAAGCCAACTCTAGTAGTATTTTCAGCTGATTTATGCCAAGGTCTTTCAGTGGTTTTATAATCTCTATCAGATCTAGTTTCGTTGTTTCCTATTATAAACGAAGCTCTATCATTTCCTATATATGCAAGTCCAATAGTAGAATTATTGTTTTTTATTTGATCTAATGTACTTACTATATTGCTATATGAGTCTGCAGTATTTACTTCATCATATGTATTTACAATTGATAGATAGTTTTTGAAAAATTGATTGTTTATCATTTGATCTACTGTTACAGAACCTTTTTCGAATACTTTACTTATACTTTTTACAGCACTTTCTGACCTTAGTTCTATTCGTCGTTTAAGATTGTCATTTAGTTGATTATTCATAGAGTAAATACTCATTGATCCGACAATGGTGAAAACTGCTAATATAGCTACCAAACAGACTATTGAAAGTTTGATTGCTAGAGATCCTCTACTTTTAGATTTTGATATTTTTTTTACATTTTTCATAAAAACCCCCCTCTGCCAATACATTACAGCTCAACTCCCCTATAAAGCTATAACATTATGTAAGTATGATTAAAATTTAATCGTATTTACTAATTAGAATTTTATCACAAAAAATCATTAATTTATACGAAAATGTTGCGATTTGTTAATAAACAGAACCGGGCATAGCATTGATATAAAAATGACATTTTTTTGTGATTCCAATTATTTTGCTATTCGCGGTCAAATACATACCTTTCATGGAAAAACATACCAAAATACTTGGATTTGTTGTATAAATATAATAGGTTTATTTAGAAATTATGAAATATATAATTAATAGGAGTGGTTGAATGAAACATTTAAAATTCGTACTTAGGTTTGTAAGGAAGTATAAGATGCGAATATTTTTGGGGCTGTGTATTATATTGCTGTATCCACTACTTACCATCAGAATACCGATGATGATGAAAGACATGATAGATATTACAATACCAAGTAAAGATTTAGTACATATAAATATGGCTATGTGGTCTATGATTATACTATTTGTCATTAGTCGTATACTAAAATATGCTGAAGATAGGATATTTGCAGAGGTAAATTTACATATGGTTAGAGATATAAGAATAGCATTATTCAGCCACATTGTGAAAAGCGGGGTAGAAGATACTTCAAATTACACAAAAGGAGACTTGATAACTAGGGTAGAAGAAGATATAAAGAGTATAGTAGTTCTGTTTGTAGATGAAATCGCAAGGTGTATGCAAAATTTGGTTGTGCTAGTGATGAATGTATTTATGATGTTTATGCTTTCAAAGGAACTTGTGGTTTTAGTAATATTTATGATGGTAGTGTATATAGCTATTGTAAGCATATTTAATTCAAGACTAGAAAATTACTACATGAAATATGTGAAAACGCTGACATTTAGCAAAGATATGTTGGTTCAATTGATTGATGGTCTCGATTTTTTGAAGATAAATAGAATGTCAAATTTTGCAGCGGACAGATATAGTGATACTGCGAATGAAAAATGTTTGGCTAATGAAAAAAAGATGTATTGTAAACTAGCAGGTTCTAGTTTAACGGCTACAATTTCAGGGGTAGTACCTTACTTTATACTTGGAATTGGAGGATCAATGACAGTTTTATCGGATTTTACTATTGGGGAGATAATAGCTTTTAATACATATTTAACTGCTAGCATAGTTCCTCTTTCGGCAATTGCAAACTATTTATTCAACTTTAGTCAAGCTAAGGTTTCTAGTGATAGAATGGATGAAATATTGGATTTAGAGGTTGTTTCACAGGAGGTAGAATCGTGCGAATTAGATATGATACTTCAAAATGCTGATTATAAAGTAGGAGATAAGCATATATTAAAAAACACGTCTATTTCCATAAACAAAGGCGAAAAGGTAGCTATAATAGGACATTCTGGTTCTGGAAAATCTACATTGGCTAAGGTGCTTACAGGACAATTAGGATACGATTCGAATACAGATAAAAGCGGATTTAGAAAATTTACTGGACAATACATTTGTGCAGAACCATTTGTGTACTCAGGAAACTTGCTTGAAAACATACTTTGTGGAAAACCATTAGATCAAAGAAAGTTAGAAGAAGTAATAAGGATATCGAGAATAGATAGATTAGGTTATGGATTTGATTCCCTAGTAAGCGCTTGGTCACATGGTGAAAAACAAAAAGTCAGTCTTGCAAGAGCACTATATGCAAATAAAGGCGTATTGGTAATAGATGAAGGGCTTTCAAATATCGATAGAAAAGAGCTGATTATTATACTTAAAGAGTTGATAGAAATAGAAGGACTTACTATGATATTTATAACACATATAGTTGAGCTTACAGAGTTATTTGATAGAATCGTAGAGATGAAAAGTGGAAGAGCAAGAGAGAAACAAATAAAACGTAACGGATTAGCATAGCTAGAATGACTTATTCCCAAAAAACAGACAGATGAAAGCTTGAAATTTTGAATTTATTGGCTTTGCTGCTTTTTGGGATTTTTTATTTTGGAAAAAACTAAAAAAGGTGAATACTCAAATGTTTACAACTTGGAAATATGTGAGGAATATATTAGAGACAAAACGCGGTTACTATATATTCATAATGCATTTAGGAGGACATAGAAGAATATGAATTATAAGAAGTTGATATCGGCATTGGCAATAGGCACTATGGTATTTGCAGGCGGAGTGATGGTGTTTGCAAATAGCGGAGGAATCACTGTATCACTTGG
>JAOAQY010000043.1 GCA_025210965.1 Tissierellales bacterium | reverse complement strand
GTTATAGACCTTCAAAACGAAAGATTATATCAATCAGTTGATTCTTTATATAAATATGTTAGATTCATAATTATTAAAAACAAAAGGATATATATTTATATAGAAGAATTATAATTAATAATGTTTTGTTATAGACCTTCAAAACGAAAGATTATATCAATCAGTTGATTCTTTATATAAATATGTTAGATTCATAATTATTAAAAACAAAAGGATATATATTTATATAGAAGAATTATAATTAATAATGTTTTGTTAATGACCTTAACATAGATGAACTACCTATGTTGAAGGTCTATTTTGCTCTAAAGAACTCATATACTGTTAAAGTAAATCCATTCAGAGTCAAAACTACCCGGAAGGATTCACTTGATTCTGATGTCCTTAAAGACCCAGTACCAACTGCTTTTCTCCACAAAGAAACAAAAGGATGCTTTTTGCTGCACAAAACCACAATTTCAAACTGAATAGGAGCATGTTCAATTTGAATTATTAGCTCATTATCAGACTAACTACCAGACAGTATAATACTTGTATCTAAAAATCACTATAGTATAATTTAGTACAAGATAAAGATTAAGAAAATAAAGGAGTACATATGATAAAAATTTCAGATAAGATAAAATCACTTGATAAAGCAATGTCACTTGGTATTTTAACAGCTGATGTTCTAGTAGAAAAATCATGCAGTGAAATAGTTGAGCTATTAAATAAAGAAGTAGAAGTTATAGAAAAATTGACCCTAGATAATTATAGAAATGAAACATTAGAAGCATCAAGGGCTATATACAAAGCACTATGTAAGGATCCCTCAAGGTATAGAATATCTTCTGATTCATTATTTAGAAGAATAATAAAGAAAAAAGGTATTTATTATGTAAGCAATGTTGTAGATATAAACAATATCATCTCAATGAGAACTCTTTGGAGTGTTGGAGCCTACGACATGGAAAAGATAGAAGGGGATATAGTTTACGGAGTAGGAAGTGATGAGATTTATGAAGGCATCGGAAGAGGGATATTAAATATAGACAAACTTCCTGTCCTAATTGACCAAAAAGGACCATTTGGAAGTGCAACATCAGATTCATTAAGGACAATGGTAACGGAAGACACTAAGAAAATACTAATGGTAATACACGCTTTTGGTGATGGTCAAGGACTAGAAGCATCACTTAATGATATGAAAAATTATTTAGAAAAGTATGCATCGGGTGAGAATGTGAGCATTACAATTGTAATGCCGTAGTTCGTTGGTCGTAGGTCTTTGAAAACCCAAAAATGATGTTTTTAGCTGAAGCTAAACCGTAAATATAAATTGAATTAGTGCGTTTTCAATATATATTTACTAACTTACAAGGTAATTTTCTGTCGAAAAGATACTTTATATAAGACCCCAGTTAAAGTCGCTCCTATCCGCATAGTAATGACATGCATATGGAGTGATTTTGCCTTAAATTAGTTAGATTGTATAATAAGTACCTTAGTTCCTTGGTCTACATCTTTGAAAACCCAAGAGGGATGTTTTTAGCCAAGGTTAAATCGAAAAGATATTTTATATAAGACCCAGAACCAACTGATTTTCTCTTGTTAGAGGTGACCGCATTCCAAATTAGTTTATCCTATAAGAAAGTTTTTTAAAGGATTTCAAATCAGATTAAGACCAACTACTGTTATTTTGGTAGAATAGTTTTATTAATTGAAAGTATTCAGATATAAAAACACCTAAAAAGATAGTATTATTACATTAAGAAGATAATGTATTCGACTATATGGAGGTGTCAATAGTGCTTGATAAAAACTACAAAGATAAGAGTGGTATAGTTTATGCTTATGAGAATAAAGGTAGAGTATCATTAAATGTCATGCTGGTAAATGATAAAGGAGAAGTTACTAACAGGAATAATTGGACCTTTGATCTATTAGGTGAAAATATATTTTTTACTATATTAGAGCAAATTTTTAAAAGTTACAAAGGGATAAAAAACTATTACTTTGCTATGCCAGGTTCAAGTGATAGAGGTGTATTTCATTTAACAGATTTCTTTGAAATATCGGAATCATTAATGAGAGAAAAAATTAAAGCTTATGACCTAGATATTTGTTTCATAAACGACGTAGATGCAGCAGTATTTGGATATAGTCATGAAAAACTTGATGAAGAAGAAACCTTGAAAAAAATAGTAGGAGTTTTTATACCCAAAGAGTATCCACCAGGAATGGGTATCTATTTCAATAATTATCTTGATACTAAGGAAAGCACTTTTCCCGGAGAAATCAAAAATATGTATCCAGATTTTGAGTGGGACAAACTATATTACCTATCCTCAAGTAAAAGAGTAGAAGTAATATCCCAATTATTAATTTCATCAATTAGTCTCTTGGCACCAGATGAATTTGTAGTTTATTCTGAGTATTTAAGTGCTGATGATTTTAATGGTATTCTTGCTTTAGTAAAGAAAACCTTAAATGATCAGTTTACTAGTAAGATAGTTTTGAAACAATCTATAAGAGATGATTTAGAAAAAGGAATGGTTTTAAAGATTGGGCAAGAAGAGGTAATAAGCAGTGTTTAGCTCAATGTTGTTAGGGGAAAAGAGGAATCACACAAGACTGTGTTTGTGTTAGGAGAATCAATATTGCAAACAATATTTCGAGGAAGAGGAAGAGCTTAAGTTCCGTAAGAGATAATAATGGTCTTGAGTTTTTCCCTTTCTCCTTATTTTGTTTACAAAATAAATTCCCCTAGTTTTATATATAAAACGATTCCACTTTTCACCCAAGCAATGCAGCCATGCTGCTGGTATTAGCGAAGTAATGGCACCAACACTTGCAAAAACAAGTGTGATGGTCACCAGTATTTCTATAGAAATACTGGTGGCACAAAAATTCTCTTCCTATCAGACTAAGTACTAAAATCATTGTTATTATCTGGTATTTTGATATACACTAATTATAGTAGATGTGTTTTAGGTTCTAAAAATGTTTATTATAGGAGGTGTAATAATGTACATAATAATACTAATGTTACTAGGCTGGAGAGAAATATATATTACATATGATAGAACAAGGCAAATGGGAGTTCAAAGTTTACTTAACAATAATTCAATAAAAACAAAATCCAGAACCGTCTATTCCGGAAGCCGTGGAGGTAGAGGAGTAGTACTGGCAAGTGCAAATAGTTCAACTCACTATTTGTATGTAAAGAAAGGGGATTACGATAAAGCCAAGAATCTTATTGGATAGGGAAGTTCAGTAGATTCTTGGATGCAGTTCTTTCAAAAGCACAGAGGGCTGTTTTTAGCTAATGAAGAGACCCAGTACCAACTGCTTTTCTCCGTAGAGATAAGGAAAGGATGCTTTTTGCTGTACACAAAACCATAATTAAAAATTGAATAGAAGCATTTTCAATTTGAATTATTAGCTCACAAAGCAGTTTAGCCGAGAAGAAATATACTTATTCTGTTAAAGTAAATCCATTTTGGGTCAAAACTACCCGGAAGGATTCACTTGGGAATTTGGGTCTAAGAGAAAAGACCCTATTTCAACTGCTTTTCTCCGAGAAGAGAACAAAATCATAATAAAAAATTTAATAAGAACATTTCAATTTGAATTATTAGCTTACAAAGTAGTTTAGAAGTATATGGTGATAAAAAGAAGTAAAAATATACCTTTAAATTGATATATTCTAATAGATAAAAGGAGAGATAACAATGAATGAAGAGCATAAGTCAGTAAAAGAAATGTGGGAAAAATATTTAACTTCTATAGGTGATGATATTACAAAGACTGATAAAAAATATACTTCTTGGCACTTTTGTGACAATGAAAAAGATGCAAATGAACTAGCCCAGTTAGTTAAAGAAGATGTTAAAAAAGCGACTGCTTCATTATATGATTTGTATGAAATAGAAGGCGAAGTATTACCAAAAGTATCAGATTTAAGTATAATCACAGACTGGAATGGAATAGCTAAGTGCATTATAAAAACAACAAACATAACTCATGTACCATTTAAGGATGTAACAGAAGATTTTGCAAGAACTGAAGGTGAAGGAGATAAAAGCTTGAACTACTGGAGAAAGGCCCATATAGCTGCCTTTAGCAGAGGATTAAAAGAATTCAATCAAGAATTTTCAGAAGATATGTTAGTTGTCTGTGAAGTTTTTAAAGTAGTTTATAAGTCTTAAGGCCTTGCTTTTTAGTCTGGTAGTTAGATGGTCTGATTGTCTGATAGGGTTAAAAGATTTAGATCTAAAGCGTTTCCTATCAGACGATCAGACTAAGTACTATCAGACTGCTACATCAAATGCAAAGATGAGAGACCTGACCCTAAACGCACTTTGAAAAAAGTTTTTAAGCACAACGAAAAAAACTGCCGGGGTAGGCAGTTTTTCAATTACAATCATTTAATTAAAGGGGGACAAATGATTACTGTTTGAAATTCATTAGAATCTCAATTTTAGTTATTAAGTTGGCTTTTCTTATTGTTTTGTTTGTTTATGAGCTAATACAAATATCCTTTAGTTGATTCTTATTTCAATATGTTGGATTCAAAATTTTTTAAATCTGAAGATACATAATGAAATATAAGAATTTCTAATAAGGATTTGTTTAGCGTTGTTCTTTTATTTAAATAGCACTTGTTCTTGCTATATTTATATATTAAAGGACATCTGTGAATAGATTATGAACGATAAGTAAGCAATGTGTAAAGAAAAAATTATATTAAATGAACATTTAGGTCATTGGTCGCAGTTCCTTTAAGGATTATAATCATATGGAGTGATTTTGCTTAAAAATGACCTGAACCAACTGATTTTCTCCTTAGTAAGAAATAAAAGGATGCTTTTTGCCGTGCAAAACCATAATTTCAAACTGAATAAAATCACTTCAATTTGAATTATTAGCTCACAAATTAGTTTAACCTAGAAGAAAATTATTTAAAGCTTTTCCTAGCAGACAATCTGACTAATTCCTATCAGACCGATCTTCGGGTCTATCCCCAGAAAGTTAATTTTTTTGTCCAAGCCCCAAAAGTATTGATTGAGCATAATTAATGTGTAAGATGTGGAGTTTGACAAAAAAAGAGGTCCAGCAAATGCAATAAGAATTGATGATGGCAAGGTGATAATAGATTATAATAAGTATATAGGTTTTGTAAGCTATTGTCCCAAAGATGCATTAAGGTTATCTGAAAAAGAAATTTATTAAAGAAGATAATAAAAAAATAGCTTTAAATTAATGAACGGAAAAAGGTGAAACCATGAAAATATACAGATTATTATCGATTTTAACAACTTTATTAAACAATGATTTAGTATCAGCAAAAGATTTAGCTGAAAAAAATGAAGTGTCTGTTAAAACAATTCAAAGAGATATAGAGACTTTGAATATGGCCGGCATACCAGTTTTTTCTGAAAAAGGGATGAAGGGTGGATACGGAATACTTGATTCATATAAATTTGATACAAAACTTTTGTCAACTTTTGAGTTAGCTGTCTTAAACTCAGTACTAGATGGATTGAGAAGTATTTATGATAACAAGCAATTTGAAGTGCTGTGGGAGAAGTTTGAGTATGCACTAAATGCTGATACCAATAAGGATAGAGTTCAAATGAAAATTGATTTGTCCCCTTGGAATGAGGATGAAACAATTTCCTTAAAGGTAAAAACTTTATCTGATGCAATAAAAGATAAAGTATTAATAAGTATAGAATATTGTAATTTAGAAGGAGTTCCATCAAAAAGGGAAATAGAAGCATATAGTCTGAAAATGAAAAGTTCTAGATGGTATTTATACGCATATTGCTTAAAAAGGAATGAATTTAGGGTTTTCAAGGTTAATAGGATAAGTCAACTTGAAATTACTGACAAACATTTTATTGAGAGGGAATATAGTGATTTTGATAATGAAAAAATGATAGCTTTTGATGAGGAAATTAAGATATTAAAATTCAGCAAAACCTCATACCCAAGAATAATAGATACTTTTAATCCAGATGAGATAAATGGATTAGATGAGGATTACATAACAGTTAAAACATATCGCAAAAAAGACAATTGGTTAATATCCATGATTTTATCCTTTGGAAATCAAGTTGAAGTTGTGGAACCAGAGTCCTTAAAAACTGATGTAAAAGAAATGATAATAAAAATGAATAATCTTTATAAATAGGACACACTAGATGTCCTATTTTTTATTCTAGAATAATAATGAAGAATAAAAAAGGAGATTGATTATGAATAATAAAAGTATGTTCTTAGAAAAAGATGGTTTAAAATTACACTATAAAATTACAGGTCAAGGTAAGCCAATTATATTACTTAATTCAGCCTTTGCAGATTTAAGGATATGGAGTAGTGTTGAAGAAGAGTTATCAAAAAAATACAAGCTCATACAACTCGACTTTAGATATACTGGAAAGACTGAGCAGGATGACTCTGATTATAGCATGTATGAGGATTTGAATTTCTTAATTAATGAATTAAATATAAGTGATGTAAGTCTAATAGGTCTTTCAGCAGGTGCCCACACAGCACTTGAGTATACTATACAGTATCCAGAGAAAGTCCAAAAACTATTTCTTATTTCGGCTGGATTATTTGGTCTAGAAGAAGATATAAATAAAGTGAAGAAAATGAATGATTTTCAATCAGAATTGTTCAGGGGAAATATAGAAGAGGCTACTAAAATATGGACTAAAGCTTGGTTGGTGGGAGAAAAGAGAAGTGAAAAAGATATATCTTCATATAATATAGAATTATTTAAAAAAATAACAAAGGAAAGTCTTTTGAAAAGTGCTAACTTTAAAATGCCATATTTCATAAATCCACCAGTCAATGAATTCTTAGATAAAATAGATAAGGAAGTTTATAATCTTGTAGGAACTTATGACTATGAAGATGTATTTAATTCAGCAAAAACCTTAAGTAAAAAAATTAAAAACTATAAAGAAGAAAAAATTGAATCAGGACATATTATAGCACTTGAGCAAGCAAATCTATTAATTGATAGGATAATAAAATTTATAGATTAAAGATAACTTATATAATCCCCAAGATTGATTCAGTAAAATGATCAACTAGGCTTAAAATATTAAGATCTAAAGCATTGACCATCAGACCATGAGACTGATACATCAAATGCAAAGATGAGAGACCTGACCCTAAACGCACTTTGAAAAAAGTTTTTAAGCACAATGAAAAAAACTGCCGGGACAGGCAGTTTTTCAATTACAATCATTTAATTAAAGGGGGACAAATGATTTTGAGATATTTAATCTCATGTAGTTATTAAGTTGGCTTTTCTTATTGTTTATTGTTTTTGTTATCTGCTATAAATATATAATAAGCCACATCTGTGAATAGATTATGAACTGTTAGTAAGCAATGTGTAAAGAAAAAATTATATTAAATGAACACGTAGGTTGTTGGTCGCAGTTCGTAGTTCGGAAGACACAAGGAATTTTTTCTATCGAAAAGAAACTATATATAAGACCCGAGTTGAAGTCGCTCCTGTCAGCAAAGTAATGACATGCATATGGAGTGATTTCACCTTAAAGCAGTCTGTTAGTACTTAGTTAGATTGTCTGATAGGTTTAAAAGATTTAGATCTATAGTACTTTCAACTATATCCGACTATACACCCTTTTGCTCTCTTGCTCCACACAAAGGTGCGAATTGCTCCAGCATCTACCAAAGATGCGATTACTCCAAAACTCCCTTCCTTTCAGACAATCAGACTAGGTACTATCAGACTGTTCTTCAAGGTCTGTACCCAAAAACGGGAAAATGGTAGACCTAGCCCCAAAGGTTATTGTTTATTTTAGACCTTGAATTAACTGATTTTCTCCGTACAGATATGACCTGTTTTTAAATTAGTTTAACCTAAAGAAATCCCTTCTTAGTAGACAATCTAAACCAAAAGGATGCTTTTAGCTGAAGCTAAACCGTAAATATAAACTGAGTAGTTTCATTCTCAGTTATAAATTTATTAGCTTAAATGCAAGAATGAGAGACCTGACCCCAAAAGTATTTTTAAAAGTTATTTTCTTTCAAAGTGTTGGTTAGATATATGAAATCTACACCTTGACCTTGGATTTCGTAGTAGCCATCTTCGAGAACATCATCTGATGATATTCTGAATACATTTGGACTTATAAATCTAATCATAACTGCTTTATTATATGGATCACCAACGTTAAACATGAGGAATCGTGATGGATATTTTAAAGTTCTTTCTTTTCTTGAATACCTATCTAAAGGAACCATGTCCATATCTGCAAAATACTTTAATATTTCATAGTGAACTTCACTTCCATATTCCTCTGTACGTGTTACAAGAAGTTTATGGAACAGTATTTGGTACTCAGCATATTTGATTTCAGCCCCTGAATCATATACTTCTGTCAAAGGATTATAGGGAGTATGATAATATATCACACCTTCAATCAGAAAGAATAGTATTAAGATTATCCATATTAGATTTAATTTATTGAACTTAGTTTTCATAAAAACACCTCAAGAAAATATTACTATATGTATAATTTTATTGGAATGTAATTTGGTATGTTTTTAGGTGATTCTCCAGTTTTTGTGTTATAATTATTCTGCAATAAAATAATAGGAGGGATATATATGATGGAAAGTGTTGAAATCACATTTTATGGAGATGAAGATGGTTATATTAATATGGAATGTCCATTTTGTGAATCGGATTTTAAGATGTTAATAGATGATTTAGAAAATGATGAGATAAATACAGAGGTTATATTTTGTCCTTATTGTGGTTTGAAAGAAGAAAGAAACAATTTCTTTTCTAAAGAGCAAGAAGTGGTAATGCAATCTCATTTAGAAAATATAGCTATTGAAATGATTAATAAGTCATTTGGTGATATGGCTAAGAAGATAAATAGGCAAAAAGGTATTTTGAAAATGACTCATAAGCCTTTAAAAAAGGTTAATGTAAAGGAGTATAGAGAATTTTTGGGTTCTGAAGTAATTAAGTCATGTTCAGAATGTGGTTTTCAGTATAAAGTTATAAACAATATGGGCGAGTCAATAACTTATTGTGTTAACTGCGGAGGTATAAATTATGAATAAGAAATCTCTACAGATTATAAGTATGGAATTTCGAGAGTTATCAAGTAAAATGTTAAATCCAAAAAGAAATGAATCAGACGTAAATTTACATAGATTTTTAGAGTATATAAATGATAATGAGTATATAAATTTTAAACTTGTAAAGTATTTCGAAAATACAGAGTTTGATTTTAAGGAATGCTTTCGATTTGAGAATGCTGGATGGGGATGTATAAACCCACCAAAATTAGAGGTAGATCATGTTAAAGCTATTTATGATTATATGAGTTATATAATAGAGTCAAAAAAATCTATAGAAAGCCATGCATTTAAATATCCTTCAGGAAGTAATAAGATAATTGATATGGTACGTAATCTTACATCATATTTCAAACCATTGGTTGATGTTATTAATGGATTTATTGCTAAGGATTTACTTCTTTTAGAGGATATTAACAATGTGACTATTAAGCAAAATATTCATAATAATTATGGAACAGCGAATGTTGCTACAGGAAATATTCATTCAAGTAATACATATAACATTAATGAGACGAAAGATATGGTGGAGCTATTAAAAAACTTGATTAATACCATTAATATTGAGCAAAATATTCCACAAACAGAAAGAGAAGAAGTTATTGATGATATTGAGATTGCAATAGAGCAATTAGAATCTACCACTCCAAAACTAGGAAGAGTTAAAAGTGCTAGTAAAAGATTTATTAACTTTTTAGGATTAAAGGCACTAACGTTGCCCTCTATTGCTGAATTTTTAGAATTACATTCTGATATAATTGTTAAACTAAAGGAGCTAGTACAATTAGGATAACATATTATTATACTGGTAGTTGAGAATAAAACAGTTAAAATAATTCAATAAAGTAACTCTCGTTTTATTAAATGAGAGTTATTTTGTTTTGAAAGGATTATTATATCCAAGTAGAGTAAAATCAATAAGTTTTAAGATCAGATAATAGGATAGTATATCTTAGTTGATTATATTCAACTATCTATTTTTATTCATAAGTAATATAGTTTAGATATAAATATTATAGGAGGAATGAAATGAATAAATTTAATGATTTTTTAGAGAAGTACGAAATTAAGTTGAGTCGTAAGAAGAATAATTCTAATTACGATATGTATTATAGAATGAGGAAAGGTTTAGTAAATCCTTCAGTTCCTATATTGAATAGATTTTATTATGAGTACCGTGATAAAATAGGACCTAACAAATTAGAATTGTTTGAATGTTTCAATATTCCTCAAGTAAATTATGAAATGGACAAACCCAAAATTTTATATATTGCTAATACTATGACAAAACGAAGAATTAATTATTATATAACTAGTGAATTGATAAAAAAATTATCATCTTCAAAGATTTTAGTTATAGATCAGCCATTATATGATGATTTATTTAATACTTTAGAGATTGATGTAGAATCTGATATTAGTTATTTGCATGTATCTGAGAATGGAGTTGGAAGTATAGTTGAGTGTGTTTTATCGACAAAATATTCAAATGTAGATTATTCAGTATTTTACTTAGAGCAAAATGTGAATTATGATATTCTTCATAACTATGAAGTGAATGATATATCTGAAAAAATAAGAAATGAATTATATAGTTTAGATAAATATGATTACATACTGATTAATTATATTGTTGATTATGATAATATGACTAAGTTATTAAGCAGGGCTTCAGATTCAATATTTGTTGTTACACACGAATCATCAGTTGACAAGTATAGACATTCATTGTTTACTGAAATTAAATTGTTAAATCCAAATTTAGAAATATATTCATTGCCACAATCATTAGAATATATAAATCTTCATGTTGAATTACAATCAGTAGAATTTGATAATGAAATAAGCAATACACTTAACTGTATTTTGGATAATTTTATATACTAGAAATAAAAGGGAGAAATAAATGGATTTTTTTGATGTTATATCAAATAAATATGTAGATTTTATAGCATTAGTATTTAGAAGAATTGTATATTCAGTTGTTGGAATTCTTATTCCTATACAATTTTCTTGGGTTTTAAAAGACAGCTCTTTGAGTTCAGTTTTTACTCAATATCAATTAAAATTATTGTCTGAAAAAATAGGAGTCACTACTGATAAACTTTCATTTTTTATTGATAGTTTGAGTATTTCTGTTATGAGTGGATTGTTTATTTTATTTTTAATCTGTGTTGAACGTAGTGAAACAGAGAATGGTAAAAAAGGTGGATTTAAATTGATTATTGTATGTTGTGCAATATTAAGGCTAATCTATGGTATGATTCTAGGAGCTTAAGTCAGTTATATTAGCATCTTTACTAGTGAAGTATCTGGAATTCAAAATTGTGAGAGTTTATAAAAATATATTATTAACATAAAAAAACTGCCGACATCCGGCAGTTTTTCATTTACAATCATTTAATTAAAGGGGGACAAATGATTATCGTGTGAGATTTTGGAAATCTCAATTTTAGTTATTAAGTTGGCTTTTCAATTATTGTTGTTTTTGTTCGTTTGTTATTTGCTATAACTATATATTAAAGAACATCTGTGAACAGATTATGAATACTTAGTAAGCAATGTGTAAAGAAAAAATTAAAAGATTATAAATAGTACTTAGTCAGATAGTTAGATAGTCTGATGGGGTTAAAAGATATAGATCCAAAGCATTACAATCAGATTAAATGACCCCGTACAACTGATTTTCTCCGTATAGATAACAAAAGGATGCTTTTTGCTGTACACAAAACCATAATTAAAAATTGAATAGGAGCATTTTCAATTTGAATTATTAGCTTTACAAATTAGTTTAACCTAGAAGAAAGTTTTTTTGTCATTTCCTGTCAGACTGAGCGCTATCAGACTGAATTTTGGTGTCTGTCCCCAAAAACGGGAAAATGGTAGACCTAGCCCCAAAGGTTATTATTTATTTTAGACCTTGAATTAACTGATTTTCTCCGTACCGATATGACCAGTTTTCAAATTAGTTTAACCTAAAGAAATCAATTCTTAATAGAGAATCTATATCAAAAGGATGCTTTTAGCTGAAGCTAAACCATAAATTTAAACTGAGTAGTATCATTCTCAGTTATAAATTTATTAGCTTAAATGATAGGCCAGGCCCCAAGGGAAGTTTGGTTTTGCATGGATTTTAATAGTTGTTTTCTTTCAAAGTATTGGATAAATATATGAAATCTACTCCTTCACCTTGGATTTTATATGTACCATCTTTTAGAATTCCACCTGAGATTAATTCGAATACGTTGGGGTTATAAAAGAAAAGCATGATTGTTTTATTATAAGGTTCTCCGATGCTGAATAAGATGGATCGGTGTGGATTTTTATAAATTACCTTAACTGGAGTGGAACTTTTTAGAGGAACCATGTCCATATCTGCAAAGTATTTTAATATGTCGTGATGAATGTCACTTTTGTATTCCTCAGTCCGTCTTATTAGTAATTTTTCGAATAATATTTGATAATCAGCATGTTTAATCTCAGCTTCTATATCGTATATTTCTTTTAAAGGATTATAAGGGATATGATAATAAACTACATCTTTATATAGGAAAAACATAGCAATAATTATAATAACTATACTCAGTGTACTAAACAATCTTTTCATAAAAACACCTCAAGAAAATATTACTATATATATAATTTTATTAGAATATAAATTGGTATGTTTTTAGGTGATTCTCCAGATTTTGTGTTATAATGTTTTTGGGAAAAATTATCAACTGACTTTAAAGAACAGACACCATTTTGAAAGTGGTGTCTGTTTTTTTGATACATTTAAGATTTGATTTGTTGTGTTATATTTACTAGAAAAAATTAAGGTTTTACATCATAATCAGCTATTGGGTAGTAGTCGTTAATCATATGAGTAGAATGTACTTTATGTATTAGCTTATTAAAGTTATTTTTATACAGATGATGATTTTTCATAATTGAGGTTTGATTTTATTGGAGATGTAAGATTATGTACTCCACACATGTGGGCTAATGGTCACTGCTGTCACAAGAGGTATCTGTGGTATAGTGTCGTACATATTGAAATTACTTAGATCCAATGAGATAAATAAATCTTATCGGATCTTTTGTTTTATTACACACTAGTTGTAATTGGTGATAATTAGGAGTGAAATGGAAGAGGATGGATAGTTAGTTTCTTAACATTAAGGAGAACAGCTGAAAAATAAATGTAGTTAATTTTATTAGAGTTATAAGCGGAAGGGTTAATTAGATGATAAAGATAAGAGAGTATTGTAGATTAAATAGAATAAATACATTAGTTCATTTTACAAGAGTTGAGAATCTAGAGAGTATCGTTGAATTTGGACTGTTTCCTGTAGAGGTCTTGAGTGAAAATAATTTAAGATTTAAAAATAATGACCCATATAGATTAGATGAAGCATTGTATGCAAACTGCTTATCAATCTCATACCCTAACTATAAATTTTTTTACACGCTTAGATCTAATTATCCGCAACGTGAGTACTGTGTAATTGAATTTGATTCTAGTGTACTTTGGGAGAAGGACTGTATCTTTTGCAAGACTAATGCTGCATCTAGTGAAGAAAGAGATAACATTCATGGAAATATGAGTGACAGGCGCAAGTTAAGGGAATTATTTTATAATCCAATGTTAAGATTGAAGCTAGGACTTCCAACGTATTACACTACTGATCCACAAGCAGAAGTCCTAGTATGTGATATAATAGAATCCAGATATATTAAATCTATCCACTTCAACCAAAAGCACATTTATAATAGATTCAGGAAAAAGCATGCGATTAGAAAACATAATCTAATCTTTAGTAATGAGTATTATTGGGGACGTAAAGACTATAATTACTGGCAGGAGGAATAATGGCAATAAGACCAATTTTTATTGTAGATAATGAGAAAAGTATGTTCATTGAAGAACAGGTTAATTTTACTTGGTATTCTGGTTTTTCAGTATCGCAAAAACAGAAAAGTATACTATCATTACACGAGGAGTTTCTAAAAGCTCACATAGGGAGTAAAATATTAGAAGTATCAACGAAGTCTAATACAGAATTAGGTAAGATGTTAAGTGCCTTCAACTTAAAAATAAGAACTGTTAAAACAAATATTGAAGTTTATGTAGAATCAGCATATCAATCAAGCAAAATTTTTCAAAATGGAGGACCTTATACAGATATTATATATATGAACCCGCGAGAAGCGAAAAAAGATATACGACTGAAAACTTCTGGAAAACTGATTGGATTTAAGTTCATAGGACGAGAATTTGAAAAGGAACCAAAATCACTCTTCTATGATTGGTTATATATTAATAGTTTGCTACAACATGAGGATTTAGTAAGAAAAGTAATAGAGTTTGATGCTTTTTCTGACATTGAATTTAATCCTAATAAATCAGTCAGTTGTCAGGCAAAAGCATTAGCATTATTTGTAACAATATACAGACAAAATAAAGATTTTGATTTCAACAATGTTACTGACTTCAAAAAGTTATATAAGAATTATGAGCAAATGTCGCTTCTAGATTAAACTTACTTTTGAAATCTGTGGTATATAATAGGAGGTTAATATGGGAAATAATGCATCAGCAAGTTCATTTGGATGGGATTTTCAGACCAATGCTGCTATTATTCTAGCAATCCAAAATATTGAGGAATTAGTTGAAATAAAAGTTGAAGGTGATTTAGAAGATATTGAAATAAAGTTAAGTGATGGAAACTATATTTATTCTCAAGCTAAGTCAGTAGTTGAGTTTGAAGACTATAGTAACGTTCTAAAAAAGCTAAAAAAAGCTTTAACAACTCTTAATAATGCAGCATCATGTGAAAATAGCAATGAACTAGTATACATTACGAATACACCTAATCCATTTAATGATAAAACTTCAATGACTGCATTTTACGGTTTCACAAATAAATACTATGATGAAATTCCAAAAGTTTGTAAGAAAAAAATTGATGATTATTTAGATCAGTTAGAAGAACTGCACATTGAAAGAGAAAATTTAAAGATTACAGTATTACCATTTCATACAAACAGACCTAATGAGCGATATAAAGTGATAAATGAACAAGTAACAAAGTTTCTATCAGGATTGAATAATGTGTTAATAGGAAAAGCAGATAAAGTGTTAGATGTTTGGCAATCGAAGATGTTCTTCAACTCAACAGTAAAACAAGAAAAAGTGAATATCAGTAAGGAAGAGTTGATATGGCCAATTATTGTTGTTCACTCTGAATTGCATGAATCTGATGAGGAGCTAGTATGTCTAGATGAAGGAGAGATTGCGGAAGTTATTAGATATTATAAAGATTTGATATCGTATACAAGTTCTAAGATAGAATTTACTTCAAAAGTGATAACTGATTTTCAAATGCAAAAGAGCAGTTTAGGTACTGATAAGATTAATAAATATATTGACTTAAATTGGATGAAGTATCAAGACAATTTTAATGATGGTGTTATAGATGGTGAAATATTGGAGTTATTAACTCGTATTATTTTAAAGAAAATACTTATTAAACGATATCTTATTGATTCTATAAAGAAGAAGGTGAAGTTATGATTTTCAAGTCGTTGAAGATTTTTGAAGGATTGTTGCAAAGAGAAATTGTTTTCGGAGAAACGATTACTCAAATTCATAGTAAACAAAATAGTGTTGGAAAGACAACTCTAATACGTATGTTGTTATATAGTTTAGGGTATTCAATTCCAAGTACACAAGGAATTAGTTTTAGGAAATGTAAGTTTGTTTTGAAACTTAAAATTGATAGATTTGAAGTGATTTTAACTAGAGAAGATGATTCTATAAAATATAAGGAAAATGAGAATGTAACTGACTTTATACTTCCATATGAACAAGACTTATTACATACTAAGCTTTTAGGTATTGAAAATTTAGATATTCTTCATAATGTATTAGGTTCTATTTATTTTGACCAAGATAAAGGTTGGACTTTACTTAATAGGGGAAAAATTATTGGAAATAATAAGTTTAATATTGAAACACTAATCTTAGGTTTGGGCGATCTTGAATACCAGGACTTAATGGATAAGCAAAATATTTTGGTAAGAGAGTTGGCAAAATACAAGAATATGTATAATGTAGGCAAATATCAACAGGAGGTTTTGGAGTATAAAGAAAATTTAACCTTCGATACACATGAGGAAGAAATAATAAAAGAACTTTCAATTATAAATTTTGAAATAAAGCAATTAAATGAAAAAATCAAAGAAGTTGATAAGTTGAGTAAGAGTAATATCAATTTTGTTAATTATATTGAGAATCTAGGAATTTGTGTTCAATCATCTCAAGGTGAATTAGTACCTGTTAATAAAGAAACAATTATTAACTACAATGATGATGTTGAATACTTAAATGCTAAGAAAAAGATGATGAAAATCGAATATTATAAATATCTCGACAAAAAAAATACATTGGAATCTTCTGTTAATAATGAAGTGAAGCTCGTTGAAACTGAAACCATTATAAATTCATTCGACAAAGATATAATGAGACTGGATATTGATAATGTGGTAGTTGAAAGAGTAATAAAAAAACTCGAAAAAGAAAAAAAAGTAATCAACGATCAAATCAATAAAGTAACAAGATCTAATACAAGAACTATAACGAATCTTTATAATAACGTAAAGAAATATTCTGTAGAACTTGGAGTAGACAAATACATTAATGATGCAAAAGATTTTATTTTTACAAGCGATTTAAAGCGTTATTCAGGTACCATACTTCACAAATTAGTTTTTGTTTTCAAACTGTCATATGTGTTGGAGTTAGAAAAAAAACTTGGATATAAACTACCGATAATAATAGATTCGCCAAGTGGAAGAGAAGTAAATCAAGAGAATATTTCTAAGATGATGAGTATTTTAAGAAGAGATTTTAGTGAGAATCAACTAATTATTGCATCAATTTTTGATTATGAGTTTCCCAATAAGGAGAATATTGAAATTCAAAATAGGTTGTTTGAGTTATAGTTACAAGCTATATAAATAAAATGTAGACACTATTAGAAATTAAGTAAGAAAACAAGTCGAAATTTTGACATATGGTGTTTTCATGGATTATGATATTGTATCACAATGTTTTTACTCAGTAATGAAGGATTTGAGAGTATTCAAACAGATTGCCTGATGAGTGATTTGATCCATTTTAATGCAGGGATGAGTTTCTGGTTATGTTATCCCACAAGAAAAATATAACCGAGAAGCGGAAAACTATAAGGAGGAATTTCGAGAGGAACCCCAAATGGCATATTACCAGTGTTTTGACTTTAAGCTTAGTCTATAAAGAATGCAAATTTACTTAACCTTTGGTTTGTTTGTCATGTCAAAAATGGATTATCAGATGCACTGACATTAGAAAATCTCTAAGAGTTAAGAATTTGGAATAGTTATTCGATAAGTAATAATTTCTCATAAAGAGAAATATCCATGAACAAGTTACGATGTAACGGCTGGGCTACAAGTATTAAATTAACTTGTGCTAGGCTAAAAATAAATATTTTGCTGGGCTAATAATCTATGATTATTGCTTGTCTAAATCAGTATACTGATTTATTAAAATGTAAAGATACCTTTATCTTTACATTTTTTCATGCCCCAAATGCTATAATAAAACCATAAAAACAAATGAAAGGATGAATAAAATGAAAAAATTTCTAATGTTATTATTAGTTTTAGGTTTAGCACTTACTGGATGTGCCAATAATAAAGCTCCCGAAACTGTTGATCCGGATACTGAGCCTAGGGTTGATCAGCCAGCGGAGGATGCTGAGCAGGTGGTTGAGCCTGTTGAGAGTGCTATTGAGATGGTTACTTTTTCTGGGGAACTTACTGCGAATGTGGCTCCGTATTTTGTAGTTATCGAGTCAGAGTATGACCCTCTTGTTCTTAATGGTAAGGAGTACACTAGGATTGCTCTTGGTGAGGATAAGATTTCTAAGTATGTTGATAGGGATTGTTTTTCTTATCACTTAGAGGGTTTCCCTATGCTTGATACATATGGTAAGTATGTGGATATGACTATTGAGTTTGATCCTGATGATGCATCTGATGATGAAAGAGGATTTTTATATGTGAGTGATTACAAGGTGATTCCTACTAGGGATGAAGAGCTTGTTGATAAGAGTGGTGAGGACTATCCTATTTCTTATTATCAAGATGTAATCTTGACTTTATGTGTTGGCATGTACGGTAACGATGCTGACAATATAAAAGACAACCCTGGATATGAGTTTTCTGACTTCAAAGAGGCTGTAGACAAGATAGAGGAAAAGGGCTATACTTTCAAAAAAGTAGATAGATACTACAAGGTTGTAAATGAAAATGCCTACAACTTCGATCATATCCCAACAGTGGACGAGATGTGTAAGCTACTTGATATAGACAAATCGGAAATAGAAAAAGTACAGGACGGTGGATACTTCATGTACTCATCAAGCTATTCAAACGATGAAATCAGTTTCGTAGCATTCCACGATGAAGAGGAACTAAAAGGTACACAAAAGCTAGATATGCTAACAATCAGAGGCTACAACTACACAGCCTACGGAGTATCCCTAAGCGATAGTGTAAACAAAGCCTTTGAAAAAATATCAAAGAATTACAAAGGCATGTACTCCCACCACGACGACAGCACAGCAAAATACGTCTACGACGTAGACGGCTGGGGATTCACAGTAAACAGCATCGGATACGACAGTAATCATGAAGTAGATGATTATGATTTAGTTAAGCAAATAAGTATATATGCGATAATTGATTAGGAAGGGCCGTTATTCGTAAGTCGTAGGGCGTTGGTCGTTGGTAGGAAGAACATAAAATGCTTTTGGGGTCAGGTCCCTCATCTTTGCATTTGATGATTTTGGCCTAAGTTAGCCTAAAGCTACTATGATCTCGCCTAAGCCTTGCTTTGCAAAAGCCTAATATTGTTTTTGAAATACAAAAAGCTCTAAAAGTATACAAGTTACTTTTAGAGCTTTTATTTCATTGTAATGAATTCTTTTCCGATCTACGAACTACCAACGAACTACGGCTATTAAACAACCTTAGGCACGTGCGTAGCAGTATAAGGCTATCTTAGGCTAATTTTTGTTGACGAGGAAACAAAAATGTGATATTGTTTCCTTAGAAACAAAAAGGAGGATTCCTATGAAAGAAAAATTGTTAGATAATATTGCTGAGTTTCTTGAAAAGCAGGATTTATTGTCTAAACTTACTGAAAATGAGATGCTTCATGGCTATGGTTACTCTGATGTTCACTGTGTTGTAGCTATTAAGGAACTTGAAAAACCTAATGTGACTAATATTTCAAATAGACTAAGTATGACCAGAGGCGGGGTCAGTAAAATAATTAAACGTTTAGAAAAGGAAAATCTGATAATTAGATATTCTATTGAAGATAATAAAAAGGAGATATACTTTTCCCTTACTAAAGAAGGGGAAGAGATATACCTTGAGCATGAGAAAAGACATGATTTATGGATAAAGAGGGATCTTGAGTTTTTAAATAAATATGATGGGGAAACTATTGGGGAAATACTATCCTTTATGGAAGATTTCAATGGTTATTTAAATACTAAAATAAGTGAAATAGGAGGTAAAAAATGATAGTAGATATTACTTTAAAAGTAACACCGAAAATTGTTAATGATGCTTCTGGAGCGGAGAAGAAGGTATTATCAGGTCATGTCGGTACTCACTTCGATGTCATGAACAAAGAATTTCCCCTTGAGTTTTTGGAGCGTAAGGGTTTGGTATTTGATGTAAAAGGTATCTTTGAGAGGGATATTGAGATATCTGACATAGATATGAGTATGGTTAAGGAGGGAATGTTTGTAGCATTCTATTCAGGATACATAGAGCAAGTAGAGTACGGCACAAAAGAATATTTTACAAATCACCCACAATTATCAGATGAATTAATAGAAGCACTCTTAGAAAAAAAGGTATCAATAATAGGTGTAGATTTCGCCGGTATAAGAATGGGAAAAGAACACACACCAAAAGATCAATACTGTGCGGATAGGGGAGCTTTTGTAGTTGAAAATTTAGTCAATCTTGATAAGCTAGTTGGGCTTGAGGATGTGGTTATAAGTACTTATCCTATTAATTATGAAAAGATGACTGGACTTCCTTGTAGGGTAGTGGCGAGGGGATAAATATCATCGTTGGTAGTAGTTCGTAGGTAGTTGGTCGGAAGGGATATAAGCAAATGTAAAAACTTTTGGGGTCGGGTCTCTCATTCTTGCATTTGATACTTTTGGCCTAATGTAGCCTAAAGCTTTGATTGCGCCTAAGCCTTGCTTAGCAACTGGCCTAATATTGTTTTTGAAATACAAAAAGCTCTAAAAGTATACAAGTTACTTTTAGAGCTTTTATTTCATTGTAATGAAATGCATATGTTTTAAAAAAGATTCTTTTCCGATCTACGAACTAGGCCAATGAACTACGGCTCTTAAACAATTTTAGGCCAGTTGCTAAGCAGCGATTAGGCACAGGTTCAGTATTAGGCTACCTTAGGCACCCTAAAGACAAGTTCTAAGTCCCAAGAAAAAGGCTTCAAGCATTTCATCTGTACAGTACTTATAGTGCTTGTGTCCTTCTTTTCTGAAGTATGGTGATAGTTCTCCTTTTGTTAGTTCCATGTTTCCTTCAAGGAATACGTCTAGCATATCTTCTGTTGTGAAAGAAAGTGCTATTTTTAGCTTTTTAAGAACAATATTTCCGATTGATCTTCTGTGTTTTACATCAAACTCTGCTACTTGAGGCTTGTCTGATGGGCCTCTTCTGTGGACTATATATCCATTTAAAAAGCCTGCTAGATACTTGTCATCAATATTCTCTGTAGCATCATCCATAGCTAAAAATGTATTTATTTCATCTATAGTTACTTTAACATCACCTGCTTTGATTATTTCAGGTAAATCAGCACTATCTATAGCAAGGGCTGTAATAGCCTTCTTAAAAATCGTAATCTTTTTCATTATTTCCCCCTATTTTAATTTGTCTAAAGCTCGTTTTTGCAGATGCAAAACTCATGTCTAAACTGAATCTTTAGATTTCGGTATAAAGTAGATTTTGAAGATATTTAGTATCTCTTTTTCAATGTTATTATTGTATCATATGATTTTCTTATAACAAGTTATTTTTTCAATGGAGAAATAATTGGAAATATTGCAAAGTGAATAATATTATATATAACGAAAAATTTAGTGGCTGCTTGTAAGATTTTCAATTTGTTTTAAAATGCAAGGATGAGAGACTTGACCCCAAAGTAATTTTGCAGCCGCAAAATACTATCTTTAAGTTAAGTTCTTTCTTAAAATAGCATGAATTAATCAAAAGATAATACATTAAAATCCATTCCCAATATTTACAAACAACATAAAAACATGGTAAAATATAAAAAGTTAAAAAATTACATATGTAGATTTAAATAGCTCTGATGTAATGTATATCAATTAAGTGTAGTTTGATATGTAAAAATAATTAGATAAAACCTAATGTTAGTGAAAAAAGAAAATTAGTGTTAGTACAAAAGAGGAGAAAAGAATATGAAAAAAACAAGAGTAGTATTATTAGCAATGTTGTTGATATGCATCCTAGGTCAGGCATCCTATGGGGAGACATATCAAGAAATTAAGGAACGATTTGGTATAGATGTTTACCAAAATGAAATGACTAAAGAAGAACGTTCGATATTTAGGAAAAGTGATACCATGAAGTCATATAATAAGGAGTTGGGAAAGTATATTAGATATGATAGTTTTTCAACAATGACATTTCAAAAGGCTGGATATGATGAAAAAAGCTTAGAAAGAGCTGTATATCTTGGATTTGATAAAAAAATGAAAGAACAGTGCAAGGAATCAGAAATGTATAATTTGACTCGTGGAAATGCCCTAAGATACATATTCATATTCAGTGGCTATGATACAAAGCCTTATGAGAATTTGTTTCAAGATAAGAACCTAGTTACATGGGAAGAAGCAGAAGAAATGGTTAAGAGAATTAAACCTTTTGTGTGGAATAAGGAATTTGAAAATAAAGAAATGTGGTCTGATGAAGAATTTATTGATTATGTGAATAATAATCCTGATGCCCATCATTTTATTACTACAGAGAAGTTCAAGCTTGATGGAAAGAACATAATCTGTATAGACAAAGATGAAGATAAAGAGTATCTATTAAAAGATTCAATAAAAACAATACCTGATGCTAATGAAAGGGTATTCCAAATGCTTAAGATACTTTCATTCCATGCTGTAAAAGAAGGTGGTACAGCATCATTTACAGTAGATAAGGCATTTGAAACATGTACAGTTGGAATTTTTGGTGAGCATATGGATGCAAGGGCATATGGGGCAGAGAACTTTAGTATAACAGTTAAAAATATACCTTGGGACTATAAAAATATAGGTACACAAATAACTTTTGACTTTTTTAGATTATATAAATCTGATAGGTATCATTATAGTGGTGGAAGATGGACAGGTATATATCCTGAGATACTAAGGTCCTGTATGAAAGAACTTTATAGGGAATACTATAGTGATGAATTGTTTGAGTATCTAAAGTATATAAGATGTGATTCAGTACTTGAAATGAGTGAAGAAGCAGAGAAAGTGATTAACGGAATATATGTTTATTACCGTGGTGAAGATAAAAGAAAATTTGTAATGACAAAAATTAAGTAGGTGAGACGATTGAAGAAGATAGCAGTAATTCTTGTGTTTTTATTACTTATACAGGCAGTACCTATAGATACCTTTAACTATGGTGAAAGTACTATGACTATAAATAAGTTAGTGAGTATGTCAGTGGCAGAGCTTTCAGCACTTACTGATAAACAGATATTTGAAGCGATTACATCATCGATTAATTATCCTCCTGATACAGATGGTACTTTATCATATGACGGTAGAACTAGAAAGGAAAGAGTAGATTTAAATATATCTTCCTTCAGGAAGTATAGGCAAATCATTTATGGTGTACCATTTGATAAGCAAAGTGACTATGGTGGTAAAGTTTTAGATAAGTCTGAACCTAAATATCTTGGATTCAATAAGTCCGGTGACCCAATGACTAATGATAAATATCCTGGTGCTAATTTAGGTGAAGAACCACCTAATAAAAAATGGATTGTTAGGTCTAATCAGCATGCTGATTCATGGAGACCTTTTAATGATTCTTCTGATGATAAAACTGAACTCTTTAACCATATGCTAAAAACAGATACTATTAACAGTGATGCAGTAGGAAGATATACCTTAGAGGAAATTTTACAAAAAACAGATGGTATGTCCAATTTGTCATCTCTTATAGGCAGCAATAATGAAACTTTAAGACAAAAGCTATCCAGTGTAGCAAAGCTTCAATCTTTACCAACATTCTTTTCACAGGGATCTTTTGTTATGAAGCATATACACAATAAGACAGAGTATTATGACACGATGGAATGGGATAGAATAAAAAGTTTTAAAGGTTCTTTAACTATTGAGCCTGAAAAGAAATATATATTGATGCTTCCTGAAGATGATGAAGTGACAAATAAGTTTAAGGTTACTTTTCATTATGATGATAAAATATCAGGTGGTATGGATACTGAAAAGTTATTACCTAATGAAATAGAATTAAATTTGAGTACTCAAGTTGAGTTTGTAGATAAACGAAATCCTACATACACATTCTCAAAAACATACAAAAGAAGTGAGTTAGCCAATGGTAAAATTAATAGGAAAAAAGAAGAAGCCAGTACTTCTTTTGATACTCTTGTTGGTGATGAATTTGGTTTTAAAAATAGTACGGAGTTTGAAATAGATGTAAAGATGAAAGGGCCTATAAGTGTAGATTTTACTGTTAATCATGATGCTATGGTATATGAAGATAATGAAATGATTATACTTGATGAAGGGATGTGGGATTCTTCTGATGATTTGGTAACGATTGATCTTAAAGATGAAACTATTCTTTCCCCGTCACTTCTTGATGATATTCCTGATTTAAAGATTGTTTCTTGGAATTGGTATATCAAAAAAACTTCTGGTGAGTTTGAACTGATTGGTGATCCTTTAGTTAATAAAAATATGACATATACTCTTCCTTTCGGGACTGATTATTCATGGAATATACCTAATCCTGATAAGGAAAATAGGATTGAAAGTGAAATTTTTTTAAAACTTGAGGCTATGGATTCAGAGGGAAATAAGGGGGAAAAGATACATAATGTGAAGATAGCTAATAAGCTGGAAGATGATGACAACCCTACCTCTGACCCAACCCCAAATGAACCTCCAAAAGCT
Organism: Tissierellales bacterium; assembly: GCA_025210965.1. NCBI lineage: Bacteria > Bacillati > Bacillota > Tissierellia > Tissierellales > Tissierellales bacterium. The sequence goes on along the minus strand of JAOAQY010000043.1, from coordinate 3,367 downwards.
AGAATAAAAATAAAGGAAGAAATTAAGGCTGGGGCTAAATCTAAGGCTACAAGTAGGTCTACTGATGAAGATGGTAGTATTGTAGATTATGATTGGGATATTTGGAATGCTTATTATTATAAAGGTAGGCATGATAAAAGAACTTATTTTTATATATTGGATGTAAATGATAGTGCTAGGGCAGAGCTTGAGGTTACTGATGACGATGGTGCTTCTGATGATACTTGGACGAGATTTGCTATAGTAAATCCACTTACACCTGTGATTGAAACATATGGTGCATTGAAAGAAAATCGTAAGGTGAATATTTCTAGTGGTATGAGTACGGGTACAAAGTATTTCCCAATACAGTGGGATAGAACTGAGTGGAAAATTACTCCTCTTGATGGACAAAGTAGTGAGAGTATAAAAATTGATGGTGAATTGTTAGGTAAGGATAAGGATGTGCTTTTTAAAGAGCCGGGTCAGTATAAGGTTTGGATGAAGTTATATACAACTTGTACTTATAAGGATGAAGAGGATATTACTTACGATGCTGAAATCGAAAAGATTATTACAATAAAGCCTGATGAAAAACCTATTGCTGATTTATCTCTTAGGAAGATGGTCTATAGAAATCCTGATACTGATGGTGTTGCCGTTCTAAATATGGCTGATAATTCAAGTAGTATTGATGGAGATTTTATTGCCCATAGAAAATGGTCTTATACTTTTGATAGTGATAATGATGGTTCTTTTGATGATGAAGTTGCAAAGGTGGCAAGTGATGAAAATGAAGTAATGGTTCAGATTAATGTTGATAAGGTGGGAAATTATCTAATAACTTTAGAAGTAACTGAAGAATTTGGACAGCCAACTATTGAAAAATTTGTTAAGGCTTCTGATCGTAGAAAAGATGATAATACAGATATCGAGGAAGAAAAGAGGACTTCTGAGGTATTAAATGTTGCTCCTACTGTTGAGCTGAATTTTGATGAACGTAAGCAGGTGGATCTCATTCTTCTTACTGACTATGAAGGTCAAGCTCTTATGGATTTGAGAGATCAGGTTGAAAGTCTTAAGATGAGGCTTCAGGAGCAGAAGGTTGATGCTGAGATTTATGTTTTTGATAATACTTTGCCGGAGAATAAAGAAAGTATTGGAAAATTAAATGACGCAATATATAAGTTTTATAAAAAGGCGTTGTTATCCTATAAATGGGCAGAAGTAAAGCATTATGAAAATCATAGGTACAAATATTCAAATTATAATGTTATTGTAAATGCAAATAGTATGATTATTGAATCATTAACCTGTAGAATGAGTGAAATACAATCCCATCAAGAAGACAAAGGATATTATGGTGAGGTAGTTGAGGGAAAACATTTTGATAAGGGAAATGGTAATTATATAAAGTATTTCATACGTATTTATAATAATCTTGGAAATCTAATAAAAGAATTTGAGCATGATATGGAAACTTATAATGGTGGTAAGCGTTCAATGACTTACTTCGATAAAGACTACACCACAAATACTAAGCACATGAATTTTGAGGTGCAAAATAAATTTTATCCTTACGAAAAAGTTTCTGATAACTGGGGAGATTATATAGCCTTAAAGACTGATAATCTTAAAAATATTAGTTTGAGAGAGAATTCTGATAAATATCTTATAATGAGTGTAAAAAATAGAAACTCTTTAGGATTACTTGATGAAGATGTTAATTCCTTTATTGAAGAAAATAAAATAATTACTAGGGCATCTTTAAATGAAATATATAGGGAGTTTTATGCAAAATACTATGATTTTGTTGATATTGAAATAACAGATAAAGCAGTATACGTTCAGACTCCATATGGAACAAATTTAAAAATTGGTGACTCAGAAGGAGATGAGTCATATCTTGATTTTACTAAAGAAAAAATAAAATTCAGTGGAGATAGAAAGGAACAGTTAGATAAAAAAATAGGAATTTCTAGTATTCCTACTTATTCGGGTAGTTATTCACATGGAAAGTATGGTGTAGAAACTGATAATTTTCCTGATGCTTATGGAAATTTGACATTTAGTGATAATAAAATAGCATTTAGTTATAGATTTCCAGGAAATATCTATAACGATGATAATGTAAATGGATACTATAGTAGAAAAAAAGAACCTATTTCGAATAATGCTGAGGATATATATGTACTTGAGAATAATTCATTTGTATATAAAGAAACAGATGGAAGTTGGATATACGGAAACATTATGAACGATGGTTCAGGTCATTATGATTTTAAATCGTATAATAAATGGAAAGGATATATAGATGTAAATAATTTATATCAGGGTGTATTTACTTCTGAACTTGATATAGATAGGGTCAAATCAATTTCTAAAAGGCATATATTGGGAGAAAATGGTAATTTGTATTTTTTCGATAAAAAATACAAATACTATAACTATAATAAATTTGAGTATACAGATAGAAGAGTAAATTTTGTAAGTAATAATGTAAAAAAGGCTTATGTAGCTGGAAATAAAGCCATCTATCTAAAAAATGATGATGAAGATCAACTATATGAAGTTGGTATAGGTAATAACTATTCATTTGTAAGGAAGAAGATATATGAAGGAAGAAATGTAGATAAGATTAGATCTAATAATGATACAACAGTTGTGTTATTTGATGATAATACATTAATAGGAGTGGGGAACTCCGATTACTGTCAATTGAAAACTAAGGCGAAATCAAAATCATATACTGGTTTATATGATAGTCCAATACTCTTAGACACAAAGTATTTAGGAAATAAATTTATATCCCCTATGGATATTGTAACTTCAAATGTTTAAAATAGGTTGTATGATTTAGGGGACGAAAAAACTATAATGGAAGATATCTATAATACTTACAAAAAAGAAGATACAGACAATGCTGTAATACTATTAGGTACAAAGGCCAATATGAAAACATTCTATTCTGATTATGAGGATGATCCCCTGTATGATTATAGATGGGATGTGGTTCATGATGAGACTTACTATGAGAATGATTTAGGTAAGGATCCTAGGGCTAAGCTTAATGGGGAACCTATTGAGGTGTTTGATTATACTGGTCATTATAAGATTGATCTAAAGGTACAGGACAATCCGGTTGCTGATGATGATAGGTTTGATAATTATAGGTTGTGGAATAAGGATGAAACTACTTTAAATGTTTATGTCCATAGGAAACCAAGGGTTAGGGATGGTCTTTATGCTAAGAAGACTGATGGTAAGCTCCATGTGTATGCTGTTGATGAAGGATCTTACGATCTTGATCATCTTAGTCAGTCTAATAAGGGGATTAGGTCCCATGACTGGTACTGGAGAACTGATAGGAATAGGATATGGAAGAATG
>JAOAQY010000042.1 GCA_025210965.1 Tissierellales bacterium | reverse complement strand
TTTTTGCATTTACATCCTCTGCAATTGCAATGCCTCCCATACTGTTGATTCCCATAAATAACATTAATCCAAATACCAATATTTTTTTAATACATAACACATTACCATCTCCTAGTATAATATAGTTAAATTATAAAATTAATAGGCTTCCATTCTCATGATTTTTCTCTACTAAATCATTATACGCTCTACTTAGGATTAACTAGTGACAAATCATTTACAAATCGTTTACAAAATATATTAAGTGAATTTTTATGGAAAATAATACTGCTTTATCAACAAAACGGACAAAAGATCAATTTTAAAATGGTCATATATTTTTATTCGCTAAAAGCTTTACAGCAAAATCTTAAATATCCTAATTACTGGTATTCATAGCATCATTTGAAATTAATTATGTAAATTTTCTTACATTGTTTTAAATTTAACAAAAATATGGTACTATGGTGATGTCAAAATAGTTTATTTTGTAAATAATCTTTCGAGGAGGTTTTTTGCGTGACTCTTGCCAAAAATATACTGAATAAAATATTATTTATCCTTATCCTAGAATTTTTGTTATTTATAGTTTCTGGAGTAATTTTAAAATCTACAAAATATGTATTTAGAGGCTGGTTGATTAATATTAATCTAGTAATATTTTTTATCATTTTTTGCCTGCTTGTTCTAAAATTTTTGACCCATGTTATTCCATTTGATGATAAAGGTCATGAAATATTTTATTCCATTGTTTTCACTATAACATTACTAGTAGCATTTATAATTTCAACAATTTTTTACCCTATATTAGTACTTTCTTATGAGGAAGAAAGTGAAATTATAAAAAATGGTACTGCTGTAGTTGCTCGAATAATACCGGGCATTCATCATTCTAAAGTTGAATTCTTTTACCCAAAAAATTATTTTCTCTTGGAAAAATCAGATATTCCCATTGAATCTTTAGAGGATTTTAATGAACGTTACGAAAACAACTGATACTTCGAGTCTGCCAAGTATTTGGTGTAAATATTCTTTTCAAAAGTTCTACCTCTTTTATCTTTTTTCATTAAAAAAACAGCCTTGATTTTTCAAGACTGTTTCAAATATTTTAGCAAACTCAAAATAAATCCAGCCAAAACTTCATCAAAACGCAATACTTGCATAACTTTGATAAAAATCAGCTTTATTCATCATAAGACGAGCGTTTTTGACTTCTGGATATTTATTATATGCCTTTTCTCCCAAGTAAAGCGTCTTCAAGTCCATTTCATTTAATTTCACAGCATCTACTATTGGATTGTTTGCTAAATTTAATACTTTGATGTTTCTCAGATTTACCAAATTCTCTATTCTCTCTATATCATTTGAATCTAATAATACACATTCTACTTGTACTAAGTTTTTAAGAAAATCTATTCCACTTAAATGATTTTCATTTAGAGAAATTATTCGCAAATTTTTAATATTAGAAAGTACATCAAACTCAGATGTATTTTCGTATTTTACAGCATTTAATGAAAGTTGCTCCAAGTGTTCAAAATTTGATAGTTCTGAAATATTTTTAAGACTATTTTCATTATAGCTAAGCACTTTCAAATTCGGTGCGATAACAGCTAGTTTAGAAGGATGCTCTAATTCAATTCCGTCTGCCTTCAGTGAATATAAATTATCTAATTTTGCATATTCGATATCACAAATTGAATTAAATGAAATATCCAACGAACTAAGATTTCTTAAATTTTTTAAAGATTTAAAACTCAATTTTGATTTATTCTTATTAATAGAAAGCCTTTCTAATCTCTTCATTTTGTCTATCCCAACAACTTTAGTGAAATCATTCTCTCCTAGTTCTAAAATTTTTGCATTTATCTTTGAAAAATCTACATCATCATTTAATAGATTACCTGACAAATTTAGCTCTGTGATACTGATTATACCTTCTAGTCCATCTATATCAACTATATTATTATAGCTCAAATTTAATTTACAAAAACTCTCTTTGCTGTAAAAATGATTTAATGGAGTTATATCTGATATCTTATTACTAGACAAATCTAGTTCTTCTATATTTGGATAGTTCTTAATATTTTTTATATCCGCTATCTCATTTTTTGACAAATCCATACTAAGTATATTGTTGTCTGAATTTAAAGTGCTAATTGTAGCTATTTTATTTCCTCTTAGACATAAATGCTCTAAATTTGGTGAGTTCTTGACCAAATCCATATTCTTTAAATTACAATTTTCTAGATTAATCACTTTAAAATTCATTCTTGCCGGCAATTTGACTATAGGATTGTTGGACATATTTAGCAAAAATGATTCTTTATTCTCAGGCAAATATGATGCATCTTCTATATTATTGTTATCTAAATAAATCTCTGACAGTTCGCTTAATCTATTTAAACTATCTATGTTCTCAATATTGTTATTAGCTAAATTTAGATATTGAATTTTAATCCAATTTTTCACGGTATCTATATTTGTTATGTCATTGTTAGAAAGATTTACTATTCTTAGTTTTTTTAGATTAGTTAGACTTTCTATGTTTCCAATTTGATTATTATCTGCAGTCAAACATTCTAGCGAATTTAGGTGTTTTATTCCTGAAATATCTTTGATGTTATTTTGAGATACATTTAGCTTAATCAAATTTTCACTACCTGAAAGCGCTGATATATCTTCTATTTCATTGAATTATAAATCAATACTATCTAAATTTTTTAGATTTGATATCGGCTCTATATCTTTCACATTATTTCCAATCAAATTCAGTTCCTTTAGATTTTCCAATTTTGAAAGTGGACTTAGATCTTCTATATCTCCAAATTCTAAAGTCAGATACTCTAATGATTTCAAATTTGCTAATGGCGATAAATCTTTTACGCCATTTATGTGTAGCACTCTTATCTCCTCTAAGTTCCTAAGATACTCTAGCCCGCTTAAATCATTTATAATTCCATCATTCAAAACTCCTATGAATTTTATACTATCTAAATCGTCTTGATATAATGGTCCTTCAATTTTATTTAATGATTCTCGGATTGCACGTTCAAGATTACTGTCTACAACTTTAGAACTCATATCTATATTTGTGCTGGTTACTAAAATATTTGCTTTCTTTTCTGGCTGATTAATATCAGCTGCCAAACACGTATTACTACTAAAATTACTCGCACTAAAAAGCATCGCAAATCCCATTATCAATAAGAATTTTTTGTACTTTGTCACGATAATCCCTCCAACTCTTCACGATTTTTCTCTACTAAGTCATTATACGCTCTACTTAGGATTATCAAATGACAAACCACTTACAAATCGTTTACAAAATATATTGAGTAAACTTTTATGAAAAGTAATTTTAGTTACTTTTCACATATATTACTATTAACAATTGCCCCACTATTCAAAAATTATTTTACGTTTCATTTATTCATGAATACACTTTTTCACCAAGACTTTAAATATAATTTAAAAGATATTCTAATACATAAACATCATATTACATTTTATTTCGATTTTTACTTAACAACTCTTATAATTCATGATATGATTTTTATAATCACCAATTAAATAATCTAAGGAGTCTCTACATGAAATTTAATACTGATTTATCAACAAAGCTTATTAAATTAATCAATTTTAAAATAGTCATATATTTTTTGATTGCAGGTCTTACTTATTTATTCACAAAGAGCTTTACAGCCGCATCTTCAGTATCCTATATGTATGCAGTTTGCATATTTCTCTCAAAAATTTCTGATGCAAAAAACAATGAATATTCGAAATAACCAAATTCACCGTATTCGCTCTTTTCATTCTAGTATTCAGCTACTTTGAAATCATCAAGATTTATAAGTGGCTTAGTGCCTATATTTTTCTTTATGTTTTTTACTTTCCCATCTTCCACTATATCTTCTATATAATCTCCTGTTAGTAGATTATAATCTTTTTTGAGACATACCATCTCTTCTCCTAGTGATTCATACGCCCCTTTTGTATATCCTATCAAGTACCAACCTTCATCCTGATATCTAAATCTAAAACTCTTGCTCCATCTTGACGACCCTCCCATGAATTTTAATAAAATCGAGCCTCTATCAATTTCTATTCCCTCAAAAGGATCTCCAAACGTGCCACCATCCTCTTCATTTAAAATAGCTTGCTTTGCTCTAACTGAAAAGTCATATCCGCCATCATTTCTGCCAAATGCAATAATTAAATTCCGCTTAGATGCTTCACCCTCTAATTCATCGTTTTCAATTACAAAAGCTTTATCTTCTATCCCGTCTTTATTCAAATCCCCATCTATAATAAAATTTTCTCCATATTTAGCGAATATGTTCCATCCCTCTGGTATCAAGTTTGATATTTCTAAATCATTTTGATGTTTTTGTGGTTCATCTACTATTTTTGTAAAATTAGCCAAATTTACAATGCTTTCATCAACTTCATTGTCTTCCATTTCAAATTTTTCTAATTTTTTGAACTCTGGAATATTTTTCACTTCTTTTATTTTGTTATGACTGAAATCTAACTCATAGACATATGGATTCATATTTTTTAAATCCAATATCTCCATTTCATTTGACTGTGCCGTTAACTTACCAATTATGTTCAAATTCGGTATCGTATTTAAATCTTTAAGTCCACAATTATTTGCTTTAAAGTCGAATATATCAAGGTCTTTTGGTATTGATGAAAAATCTATATTTGTATTACTTATATCTACTGTATGCATATCTTTGTTTGAAATACTCCCTAAAAATGATAAATCCTTTAAGTCTGAACCATTAATTTCAAGCCATTCTAAACTAGGTAAATGCAGAGATTTTAGATTCTCTTGATTTAAAACTTTTGTATTGTTCATAACTATTTTTATTACGTTTTCACAGCCATTTAAAAACTCTAGATTATCTAGTGTCATATTGTTAAATTCCAAGTATTCTAGATTTGGCAGATTTGCTTTTAAATTTTCAATATTTGTAATTTTATTGTTTGATATGATCAATTTCTTTAAAGACTCTGTTTTGCCAATCTTGATATCTTCAATTAGATTTTTTGAGACATCTAGTATTTCTAGTTCTGGTAGACTGCTAATTACTCTATTATCCTCATCTGATAAAGTTATGTCGTTTCCTTCAATAAATATTGATACTAATTCGTCTAAGCTCTCGCATCCTTTAAGCGATTTTATTTCATTTTCATCTGCGACTATCTTAAATAGTCTTGAGCAATTTTTAAGTCCTTCTAGTGATTCTATTTTGTTGTTTTTTATTGATAAATAGTTTGGATTTAAACCGCTCATAAAGTTTAAATTCTTCAAATCAGAGTTATCAATCGATAAATATTTAATAGTATCTTTAAATTTGGGAATACTTATTGTAGAAAAATCTAGCTGCGGATTATCACTCATATATAAGCTCTTCACATTTGGCAAAAATATTAAGCCCCTTACACTTTTTACATTCTTTAAACCAGAACAATCTATTCTTTCTAATTTGTACAAATTTGATAAAACATTTATATTATCTATATTTGTATATCCAATATCTACATCCTTTAGCAAATTCATTTTGCTAATAGTAGAAATATCTTCAATTGGATTATGACCAATATGCAGTATGCTCAAATTTTTATTATTCTTTATAGCCGAGATATCCTTAATATCATTATTAGATAAATTCAAGCTTTCTATATTTGATAAATCTTCAATCGCTGCTATATCACTGATATTGTTATTGCCTAAATCTAAGTACTTAAGTTCTGTGAAATTTGATAGCGTTTCTATATCATTTATATTGTTGTTGTTAAGTTCTAAGTCAATTAGTTTATTCAGCTTTGATAATGTTTTTATATCACTTATTTTACTATCATTAAGGCTCAAATATTTTAATTCTTCTAATGATGATATGGGTGGAATTTTAGACAAATTACAGTTATTAAGCGAAAGGCTACAAAGATTCTTTTGATTTTCCAAAAATGAAAATTCTGATTCATCCACATTTAGATTGTCTAAATAAATTCCATTCAAATTTAAGTTCTTTAATGGAGATAAATCTTTTACTTTAGAACAATTCAATGCTATTTTTTTTAGATTCGTCATTCTTTCTACTCCCTCAAGTGAGGTTAATCCATTAACTATAAGCAATCTATTTATTCTAGATAAATCAATTTCTTTTATATCCTCTCTATCATCTAAACTAAGTTCTGACCTCACGGCCAGTTCGATTACTGGGTCTTTAAATTCTACTACACCCTCATTAATTTCTATGAATATTTCTTGACTCTCTGTAGCTTTGGATATATCTAGCGATAATCCAAAATTAGAACTAAATATGCCTAGTGCTATTAAAACCATTGCTATTTTCCTGTATTTCATATAAACGCCTCCATCAGTATGTAAAATTTAGATATCTCATTTTTTATTATACAACTATTTTTGTATTTCGTTAATAATTTACATAATTATATACAGTCTAAGCCTTTAAAAATTAACGCCCCAGTGTTATGATTTTATTATAGAGTAAATATTTTTTCATAAAATCTTGTCGCAAAGACAAATAATACTAAAATAGCAGATATAATCGTTCAATTTTATCATTTAAAATCCAAACAATTATATCTGCTATAACTTTAACTATTCCTCTGACCCTATACTTCCCTTTTGAAAAAATCTTTTTTCATATTTTTCAAGAGCCAACTTCAATGCATCCTCAGCATCTACTCCTACGCTGTTTGAAAATGCAATTAATGAAAATAAAGCATCTCCTAAAATGGTACTTGTATCAAATATAAGTTTAACCATGCACTCAATTCATATCAAGACTTAATTTGTCTTTAACTGAATTATTCCTCTACCGTCGTCCCCTCTAAAGATGTTTCCTTCATGTACAAAAGATTTCTAAGTGGCTTTAAAGATTTTAAGTGTGTGTCATCTAAATTTAAGTATATGAGCTTTGGAAAATAATTTTTAAAATTTTTCAGCGAATATATTCTAGTAGACTTCAAACTAAGTTCTTGTAATTCGGGCATAGATTGATACGTCCACTTAGAAAGAGGGTTTGAATTCAATG
>JAOAQY010000041.1 GCA_025210965.1 Tissierellales bacterium | reverse complement strand
TTTTTAAAATCGTTTTCCTTTATTTTACTTTTTTCTTGTCCGCATCCAACAAAACCAAATACACATATAAATACTCCGGCAGCTAGCCTTATAATATATTTTCGCCCCATAAATATATACCACTTTCCTTTCTATAGTTTTTACCTATTTCATGTCTTTTTCATTATATCAAAAAACGGTGTTTAATTCCAATAAACAAGCAGTTATTTCATGATTTTAAAATTATTTATTCTTTTTTGTTCACTTTAGAGTGATTTAGTTCACTAAAACAATATAAAAAACATAAAATTATTTTACTGTAATTAAGCATAATTGATATAAGCTAATTATAGAATAGATTATTTAATCTAAATAGGGTATACTTATAATAGATTATTTTTGGGTTGGGTTATTTTTGGGTTCTCAAGGAGGTCTTTTTATGAAAATTAAAAAGAAAGATGGCTTTACTCTTTTAGAATTAATCTTAGTCTTAGCCATAGTATCTATATTAGGCGCTATTGCGCATGCGAATTTTTCTATTATTCTTAAAAATATTAAGGTAAAAGCTGATGTTCAAACTAGCTTATCTATACTTAAATCCGTCCGATTAAAACACATATCTGAAAACTATAGTAAATTTGATATACTTATGGATAATAACGACTTTGTAAATCAAGATGCTTTAGATTTTCAAAGCGAAGGACGTAAGATGACTGCTTATGTTGTTGCAAGAATTGATGAAAATAAGGGCACTATATATGCAATCTTTTATATGTCTCCCGGTAAAGACTTGCGTCCTCGAAAACCAGGTGAAGCATTTCTGATAGAAGAAGGTGATCACAGTTTCAAAGTCAATACCAAGGATACTATTGTAATAAAACCATGGGTTTCTGCCTCTGGTAATTTTGAATATGTATTTGACGATGTTAATTATCAACTTACTACGCTTTATAGAGAAGATTATTAAACTTATTTTACTTCATTACAAATTAAGTTATCATTCGTGAATTTTAGTGAAATTAAAAATCATAGCTAACAAAGCTATGATTCTTAATTTCACTAAAATTTATTTTAATTGCTTTTCTTTAAATCCACTTGTAATTGCTCCAGCGGGACATATTGATTTACATTCTCCACATCGAATACACTCTAATGAATTAATATTTCGAGTTATCTCAACTCCCATTTTACATTTTTTTTCACACAATTTACAACCTGTACATTTTTCATTATCCACGTACATTTGATACATACTGAATTTATTAAACAACGAATACATTGCACCAAGTGGACATATATATTTACAGAATGGTCTATACATTGTAATCGATGCAAATAAGGTTAATATCAAAATGCCTACTTTCCAATTAAATAGAAAACCAAGATTAGCTTTAAGGCTATCATTTACTGATATGAGTGGAAAAGCCCCTTCTAAAACTCCAGTTGGGCAAATCCACTTACAAAAATATGGCGGTGCCATTCCAAATTTATTTGTAAGTACTATCGGCATTAATATAACAAATATTACTAGAAAAACATATTTTAAATACCTCAGCAATTTATCTATGATTCGAGGTATCTTTATTTTGCGCAAAGGAATTTTATGCAGTAAATCTTGAAACAATCCAAATGGACATAAAAAACCACATATCAATCTTCCAAATACTATTCCGAATAACATTATAAACCCTAAAACATAAAATGAAAAATTGTGTCTATTTCCTCCTAATACAGCTTGTAACGCTCCAATTGGACACGCTCCAGTAGCTCCTGGACATGAGTAACAATTCAAAACTGGTACACAAAGCCCTTTACTACTTCCTTTAAATATTTTTCCTTTAGCAAATCCAGTCAAATATCCATTGAAAAAAATAGCCATAACTAATTGTATAATAATTCGCATTTTTGATTGTTTTTTTCCATTCATTATCCAATACCTATGCACTCAAGACAAATATTTACAGCTTTTTTCATTACTACTAAGTGCTCCTCTCGAGTTATTCCAATTACTATAAAAAGAATCGCAGCAAAAAAAATCGTAGTTCTTACTTTAAATTTCATTTCACACTTCTTTCTTTCCCAATGGTTTCTAGTGCGTCATTAATAAGTTCTCCATATCCATTTTCAGGAACTCCTACCTGCTCTTTCCCAACAATATTTCCGTTCTGGTCCACAAATACAGTAGTTGGATAAGCTTCAACATATTTGTAAAATGTATCTTTTAATTCGTCATTCCCTCTAATTGTCAAAAATTCCATTCCTTTATCTTTGATAATTTCTTCTACAATCTCTTTTTCGCTATCACCATCTACACAAACAGAAATAATATTTACATTGTCTGGTATTTTTTTATATAGAGTTTGAATATCTTTCATTTCTTCTACGCAGTATCCGCACCACGTTGTCCATACGTTAACCATAGTTATATCATATTTTTTAAAAATTTCTTGATTCACATCTTTTTCATCAGTGGTTTGAGCTGTAAATTCTGACAAACTTCCCTCCATAACACTCTTTCCTTCCTCATGCATAAAACCCTCTTCTTCATCGACCGCTTTAAATATACATAAATTGTCTTTGATATATCCATATGATTTTATTATTTTATCCAACACTTGTTTTTCATCTTCTGTCAATTCTAAATTACTAGTGTCATCATTGTAAACAAAATAAAAGATTTTATCATCAAATTCAAGCAATTTTTCAATATGCTCGAAGTCTTTCTTTGTACTTTCAAGTCGCTCATTAGCCTCACTATTTTTTACATCTTCTATCAAAACAGCACACAAATCAAGCTCTTTTTTTCTAACTTTTTTCCAACACTCACTAATCTCTTCATCACTCATTTTTGAATAATCTTCCTCTGTTGGCATCATTTCGATTGCTTTTTGCGGACTATAGGTAATTAAGCATGTATCATCCCCTACAAATCCGCTAATTTTTCCTTTTTCTCTCTCACTAATTATTTCATCAGTATCAGTAATTCCAAGTCCAATCATCTTATATGCTGCCGTTTTTTTATCTCCCCTTGCTACAAATTCATTTCCTGCAATTGTTTTCATAGACTTACTATTGTACTCAGCATTAACCACATATTCACTATCTATTGGCATAGATACCTCTTTTTCTACTTTTACCTGCCCACAACTACACACTATTGTCATCACACACATCAATGCAATAGCAACTAATATTTTTTTCATATCTACTCAAACTCCTTTATCATAATTTATGTCACAATAAATTTCAAACAAATTTTCCCTGTAACATCATAATAATTCTACCAAAGTTTTGTATCAAATATTATTCATAGTTGTATCCTATCTGTATGTTTGTCTCTTTATCAAAATCATAAGCTCCAACTGATTTCCATATTTTGATTTGTATAATTTATTTTTATATCTGTATTCAAACTCTGGTTTTTCATTTTCAAAATAGAAACAATACTCGTTATCAGTTTTTCTTATAAAATCCTTTTCTTCAAACCCTAGATATTTAAAAAAATTATATATGGCATTGTCTTTACAATTCTCTCCTTTATGATTGTATTCAAAATAGGCTAAGTCATAAATAATATAATATTCTCCATCAATAGTAAAAGATATGTCGTATTCTGAATTCTCAATTCTTCCATCCCAAAAAACTACGTATTCATCTGGCTTTTCTATATTTGAATATCTATTCTTCCTTATTAATAAATCATTTTTATTTAATTTGAAGTCTTTGTTAGATATAACTTCAAGTTTTTTCAATATATCTATCTGTTCTAGTATCTTTTGCTTAGCAAATTCCAATTCTTCATCCTTAACATTTTCAAATTCGACATTCATTATATTTGTATTAGATCTTTTCATTGCATCTGCCATTAGTTTTATTCGCTCTTTTATTTCTAATCCTTTTATTTCCTCACTAGAAGATATTTCTATGTTTTTCAAGTCTATATCTTCTTTTGTTATGTTATTGTTTAATTCTCCCATATTTAAGTATGTCAGCAAAAGTTTATATAAAGTTGCTGAAAATAATGCAAAAATAATGAAATAAATCTTAATTTTTTTACTCATTTATCCCCCTATTAAAAATCAATTCAACTGTAGTTCCTCTTCTCATTTCGCTATATATTTCCATTTTTGCGTTGTGCCTTTCCATTATCGCTTGACTCAAAGCAAGTCCTAACCCAGCTCCATCTTGATCTCTATTTCTAGATGCTTCTGCTTTGTAAAATGGTTGCTTTATGTTACTCAATGTTTCTGCATCCATTCCAATTCCACTATCTTCTATTTTTAAAATATAATATCTCTCTTTTATTTTTCCATTTAAAACTATTTTGCTATCTCTGCTACTTGCTTTTTGTGCATTGTCAATTATATTTACAATTACCATATTTATAAGCTCCGGCTCTATTTTTAAATAATCTTCTTGCATACTAATTTCTAACGTAATATTTTTCTGTTCTAAGTAATAGTTTAAAACATCACTAAGTGATTCTACCCACTCTTTTATTTCTAATGTGATAAAATCAAATTTCTGATTTTTTATGGACATAATTTGCAAGAGTCTTTTCGAAAGCCTCTCTAACCTTTTTCCTTCAGAAAATATATATTTTGCACCTTTCTGTATTCGTTTCTCATCTCCAGGACAACTACGCAACATATCTGCATATCCGATTATAGCTGTCAATGGTGTTTTTACTTCATGAGAAAAAGCTGCAACAAAATTTTCTCTATTTAATGCCTCCTCCTCTAACATTTCCATATTCTCTTTTAATGAATCTGCCATTAAATTGAAGTTTTTAGCTAACTTCGCTAGTTCATCATTCCCATTTATTTTTGCACGTTCTCTTATATTCCCCTCTTTCATTTTTTTGGTCACTTCATTCAACTCAACAACCTGATAAAGCAATATCTTAGAAAATAAAATTGCCATTAATATAGACACTAATGATAACGCTAATGTTGTTTTAATTAAAATTTCGTATTGCTGCTTTTGGCTTTTAAATATATGTGATATGTCTTTATCTACAACTATATAGTAAATATTTCCCAAGAACGTAAATGGTCTTATCGTTTTCAAATAATATCGATTAGCAATTTTATCGACTTTATATGCTCTACAATTCATTTCCAGTTGATCTACAAAAATTTTGTCTAAATAAGCTTTATTAACACTGCATAAATCATTCTTATTACTCTCTAAAACACTAAATTTTAATCTTTGTCCTTCCACATTTATATTTATGGATTCAGTTATTTCTTTTATTATAAGTGTTTTACTTTCAATACTTATATTACCAAGTCTTTTAGAATTATATCCTTGAGTTTCACTTTTTAGTAGATTGTATATGTTTTCAGTTATATTTTTCGATATGTTTTTTTGTTCCGATAGAAACATATCGAAATTAGTATCAATTATAAAAGTACCTCCAAAGGTAAAACACGTCATGACTATCCAAAGTACGCCTACAACTACTTTTGTTGAAAATTTCAAACTCTAAACCTCCAATCTATAACCAACCTTATATACCGATACTATTTTATTTTCTAATCCCATTTTCTTTCTCACTCTCTGTACATGCAAATCAACCGTCCTACTATTACCAAGATACTCATCTTCCCAAACCGTTTTGTATATTTGTTTTCTATGAAGTGCTTTATTAGGATTTCTAGCAAACATTACTAGTACCGCAAATTCTTTTGATGTCATTTTCACTTCTGTATCACCTTTAATCGCTTTCATTGCATCTAAGTTTATACTTATATCATCGATAAAATAAATCCGATCTCCTTTATCATATCTTCTAAGCACAGTTTTCACCCTAGCTACCAACTCTGCTATCTCAAATGGCTTTGTTATATAGTCTTCCGCTCCAGATTTTAAACCTTTTAATTTATCCTTTAAATCATCTTTAGCTGTCAAAAATATAACTGGAATTGAAAGTGCCTTACTATAATCTAGTATTTCATATCCATCCATGTACGGTAACATTACATCTAATAATACCAAATCAAAATTCTCTCTTTCTAGTATATCAGCCGCGCTCTTGCCATCATATGTACATGTAGTTTCATAACCTTCATATGATAAACTTAATTCTATAAGTTCAGATATAGCTCTCTCATCCTCAACTATTAATATTTTTATCATTTAATCCTCCCATAACTTGTATTTTTATATTATCTATTTATATTACATCTTTTTTGTATCAAAATCGCATCATATGTACTTTTTTACACATTTTAAATATTAAAGACCTAATACAATTTAGTATTAGGTCTTTAATATTTTTTAGAATGTAATTATTTTTTCATCTTACTTTTTGTTCTTAACCTTATCCACAGCTTTTATAATATTTTCATAGCCCGTACATCTACACATATTGCCTGCTAGACCTTTTTTGATATCTTCTCTATCATATTCTTTCTCATCTTCTACTATTGCCACTGAAGACATTACAAAGCCACATGTGCAGAATCCACATTGAACTGCTGCCTCTTCAACAAATGCCTTTTGTACATCTGAAATTTCTCCATCCGGGCTCATAAGTCCCTCGGTAGTTCTAACAGTTTTTCCTTCTGCCCAAACTGCCAGATATATGCAAGAATCAAATACTTCTCCATCTATAAGGACTGTACAGGCTCCGCATTCGCCTACTTCGCATCCTTTTTTTACACTT